>CAYJHL010000096.1:5998-7273 GCA_964369585.1 uncultured Treponemataceae bacterium
TTTTGTACTATTTCAATGGTTTTAGTGAGTTTTTCTTGTGCGTTTCCCTGGTATTTAAGCAAATGATATTGGTTCGGTGTAGTTTTAATATCAACTGCTATATAGTCAGGTGCACTTTCTTTTGAAGAAAACAACTCTTCAAGTTTTTCGGGGAATAATCCATTTGTATCAAGCTTTACCTTATACCCCATGTTCTTAATGGTTTTAATTATTTCTGCTGTTTCGGGATATATGAGCGGTTCTCCTCCGGACAAAACAAAACCAGAGAGAACATTTTTTCTTTTTGTTAAATGGGAGTATACATCGTCAATTGATTGTGCCTCATTACGTGGTAATGTTTGATGTACAAGTTCTGCATTGTAACAATAGGGGCACCTAATATTACAGCCACTTAAAAAATAAGTGGCTGCAACACGCCCTGGGTAATCCACAAGGCTTGTTTTAATTAATACGCCGTTAAGCATAGTGTTATGCTACACACTCGCATTTATTAACAGAAAGAACTTGCTTTAGTTCTGCTGTGCTATGAGCGCGTCCAATTTCTGTTCCGTTTTTATCAAATATGATAACTGTTGGAGCAGAAAGCACACCCATTTTTGAAGCACTTTCAAGTCCTTCTGGTGTATCAACATCTATGTGAATTCCAGTTATTTCAAGTGTTTCTAAATGCTTTTTTACTGGTTGACAGTTAGGGCATGTTCTTCTTGAAAAGTATTCATAGTATACTTCACCTGTAACTGCTTTTGCTTCTTCGTTTACAACAGGAGTTGTATGAACATTTGCCTCAGTAGCTACTGTTTCTGTTTTTGTATATTTTTTTGCAGGATCATCATCTGAGTTCCAAACAAATTGTTTGCGTAAATCATATTCATCACGCTTACCTTTGTTCCAGTTTCTAACAGAACGATAGTATCCTACTATTCGTGCATACACTTCAGTTTCTGTTCCACGTACATTCTTTAAGTCGGCCTCTGCTTGCGCAATCTCTGCATCAATTTGAGAAACTGTTCTTAATTCAGTCATTATTCCCTCCCAAGGTTTTATTTAATAAACACATATGTGTTTCTCTCACCAAAATAAATTATATCATAGTTAAGCTGTTTTATCTACTAGCTCTTTCTTTTCTAGCTTTAATTTTTCTATTTTGTTTTTAAGCGCTTGTTCATGTTCTTCTTTACATTTAGGACACTCAAAAATTTCTCCCTGTAAATATCCATGAACTTTACATATCGAATAGATAGGCGAAATAGTTATGTAAGGAATTCTATAATTACT
>CAYJHL010000097.1:0-7233 GCA_964369585.1 uncultured Treponemataceae bacterium
AAGCTTACAAAAACGCATATAATTAGTTTGGATAAAGAAGATAAAGATTGGCTTGAAGACGTTGCTATAGATAATAGACAAGCACTAGAAATGGCAAATACGTATAGCAACATTCTAACTAGTATGATGGATACCTTTGCATCGGTTATTTCTAATAACTTGAACATTGTTATGAAACGCCTCACTGTTATTTCATTGGTTATGATGGTTCCAACATTTATTGTAAGTTTTTTTGGAATGAATGTTCCCCTACCCTTTACGCATTCAGGGTGGTCAGGTGTAATTATAATTAGCACAATATGCTTATTTGCAGGATTGCTTGCCTTAGCAGTTCTTTCCGACTGGAAAACAAAAAGCCCTTTTAAGAAAAGGAAATCTAAAACAAAACAACAGAGGTCTTTATGAAAAGAACATGCATATTTTTTTCACTATGCTTTTTTTTACTAGCAGGTATACTCAATGCAGATGACGTACCGTTTAAATTAGATTTAAAATTTTTACTTGGTACAGCAATCACTGTAGATGAACATCTCGAACTACAATACTTAGCACAAGGAAGCGACATTTTTACCATTGGTGAAGATGTGTATTCAGTTACGGCTCTTAGAACGGTAAGCCCATTTTATATGAACTCTTTTGAAACAAGCTATGAATTATGGTATCATGTTCGCGAAATAGCGGAAAGTACCTTAGAATATACGTTCCAACATCCAGGCCAAGAAGGTTCTTCTGGAAGAAGGGGTCAAGACCCAAGCGAAAATGGCCGCTTCCAACCAGTAACAACCATCAGCTGGAGAGATGCCATTGTGTGGTGTAATGCATTTTCTGAAATTATGGGTAAAACGCCAAGTTATACATACAAGGGTGAAGTAATTAGAGATTCCACAGATGCTGCACGAGTCGACTTAGCCGAGTGTGATTTTACCGGCAATGGATACAGACTTCCAACAGAATCAGAGTGGGAGTATGCAGCAAGAAAAATAAAGGATACGTCAGGGCCTAGTAGCTTTATAAGTGGCTCAAGCGTATCTGGCCCTGCATGGGATTTTATGTCAATTACACAAGCCCATGAACAAAGTGTTATCGACTCACTGGAAAATGGCTCTCAAATTTTCTCCCTCGGAACTGCAAATATAGCTACTGCAAATAGTCTTTTAGGCCCTACAAGCACACCTAAAAGTGGTCAGGCAAACGCGTTAGGTTTATACGATATGAGTGGAAACATACTCGAGTTTTGTTGGGATTGGTTTGCCGACTACCAACCAATAATGGATGAAACATTTTTAGGAACAGAAAGAGTTATGAGGGGTGGCAGCTGGAGTGAATATGCATCATTTGTCTACGCTGCAGACCGTTACGCATTTAACCCAGGCGAAGCATATAATTATATGGGATTTCGTTTTTGCACCAGCGAATTATAACGAATACAGCTCAGATTTTACAACTTCCCAGTTCTTGTTTGTACAGTTAAGTTCAACTATTGCATAGTGACCTTCTGCCAAGGAACCAGGGTTTATTAATGTTGTTTTTCCAATAGTATCAATTGCAAACGATTCATGTATATGGCCACTAATTACAAGTAAGGGGCTGTACTCATCAATAAACTCACGAACAAGCTTTGACCCTACATGTACACCAGCAGTAATAACATCAAGTTTTGTATCAAACGGTGGTTGGTGAATAAGCAATATGAGATTATCTTTACTTTCTAAATCTGTTACCATTTTTAAATCATTTATTAATTCTTCATCATCACGCTCAAAGGGTGTACTACCTGTAAACTTTAACGCTCCCCCACTACCTGAAAAAACGAGGCCATCAGAAAACACAATAGAACCTTGAACGCAAACATCTTGCTCATCGAGGGTATCAACAAAACTAGGCTCATCACAGTTTCCAGCAACACAATAAAGCCTTTCGTGTTTGCCTAAAAGAAGTTTTAATACAGGTTCTCCACTTGGAATATTATCAAATTCTGCAAAGTCTCCTGCGATAAGAACAGCATCAGCCTTTGAAAATTCTTCATCAAGTTTATCTATCATGTCTACAGCGCCATGAATATCGGACAACACTAAAAATTTCACTTTTTCCCCCTGTAACTACTTTATGAATTATCACGAGTCCTTTATTTATAAAAACTTTTTATATACTACAAAAAATTTTCATAATGCTCGCTTCAGTTTTCATAAATTTTACCATAGCATTGTTAATTATGCATTATTAATTATTAATTATTAATTGAATTGGCACATTATTTTTGCAAGTGTTGCCATATCTTCGGTTTTCCCAATAGTAATTCGAACCCAATCGCTCGTTTTAGGATTATCAAAATAACGAACTAAAAATGAATGTTCTTTAAGTTTTTCATATACAAAAAGGCCGCCTTCACCTGTTAGCTTTCGAGCCATAACAAAATTGGTTTGTGACGGAATAACTTCCCATCCATTTTCACTCAAAGTTTTTGTAAATACATCCCTATCGTTTGCAATTTTTTTTGACGTAGCAGCATAATCTTTCCAATTATTGCAAACCACGCTACCAAACTTCTGTGCAAATGCATCAACTGGAAAGTGGTTAAAACTATTTTTAACTTTCATTATAGAAGCGATTACCTCTGGGTGTGCAATGCAATAGCCGAGGCGCATTCCAGCAAATGAAAACGACTTTGAAAAGGTACGGACAATAACAAGATTTTTATTCTTTTCTAAAAGTGAGAGTGCTGATTCTTTTGAAAAATCAACATAGGCTTCATCCACGACAATAACCTTGTCCTTAGGAAAAGTCTCCAGCATTTTTTCAATTTCAGAAGTGGACAAGGCTATACCTGTAGGTGCATTAGGATTTGCAAAAATCATACCACTTGCATTTCCTACGTTTAGCATTGCATCTTTATCTAGAGCCCAATTATCTAATAATGGCACCTTTCGAAGCGGAATATCGTAATAATCTGCATACACAGGATAAAAGCTATATGTTAAATCTGGTAGTACTAGTTCTTTATCCGAGTCAAAAAAGGTGTAAAAAATAAATGATAATACTTCATCAGATCCGTTCCCACAAAAAACCATGTCTTCTGTTACAGTAAAATCGAGTTTTGAATCTGAAGTTAAAAATCCTCCAGATTCATTGAGCATTGCTGCAATAGACTTTCGAAGATTTACTGATTCAGGGTCAGGGTATAAAGCAAAATCCATACCGCTTACTTTTACATAGTCAGAAAGCTCAGAGAGTATTTGCTTAGATGGTGCATAAGGATTTTCATTTGCATTAATTTTTATAAAATCCCCTTTTGGTTGTTCGCCTGGAACATAGGGGTTTAGTGTCGATAATCTCTTTGAAAACATTTTTTCTCCGTTATTGTATTGTACGAAATGACAGAAAAACGGTCAAGCACTCGCCTACATAAATACGTATTATGTAAAAAAATATTAGGTAAAATTTTAAAAAACTAATTGTGAAAAATTAATTTTTTTGATATAATACATTGATGGCTGGAAAAAAGAATCTTCTTACAATACTTGTACTCTTTGCGCAAAAACAAAATAGTCCGCATGTTCATTTTGCTGAATTTTGCGATTACATGAAGCGCTATGCACAACATAATATTGATACTCAACCTGAACTTGTAACCTATACTACAAACCCTGAAACAGCAATGTATGATGAAATTGAAGCACTTCAAAAAAAGGGCTCAATCATTATTACGAATCCTGAAAGTGATAAAAAAGGCATAATAGTTATTCCACATTATGTAGAGCGTTATGCGTCAAGATATAGAGAAATTACAAATAACCCATCCATTCCTTTTCCAACTGTAAACGATTTACCTAAGCAAGCCCCATTAGAAATGATTGAGCAACACCAAGCATCAATGTTTATGGTTGAGCTTTTTGAACAAGAGGAAGATGCAGAAAAAAAACATCCTGCAGCTACGGTTGACAATGAACTAAAAAAACTCTATGGTCTTACTTTTTCAAACAATATTCCAACAATAATATTACCGTCAACAATACCAGTTACAACCTTGTTTGATATATCACTTTCAAAAATACGCCAAATGCTTCGAAAAGAAGAGTTTCACGACTATTTTTTAAAACGGTTACGATTATCAAATTCAGGTAAAGAACTTTCAGTAAAAACATTTTTCTCACAATTCATTCAAAAGCCAACTGAAGCACTTGAATCAATAAAAAACTCAAGCGATTCTTTTTATTTTTGGAGCCAACTAGGATTCTTTATTCGTCAAGATTACGAAAAAGTAACAGACTATACCCAAGAACATATTACCATTTTGCAAAGTGTTGCAATTACCGATATTGCCATTGGATATTATAAAAACAAAGCACAGCAAACATTTCAACGAACTACTGCTCTTAGGAATCTAGAACAAGCGCTCAATGTTGCGCCTCATTATTTTAACCGAAAAGCAATTGAACTATTTACCGACACTCGTGGGGTTCCGCTTTTAGGACAATACACGGCAGAAGATTTAACCGAGTTTTTACAAACAGCTACAACTCAAATATCTGATGGTGATTTACCTGAACTTTTAACCTTTAAGATACATACTGGAGAGCGGTATTATATAAATAAAACAAAGGTTATTCCTCTTATTATTCGTTTATGTAATGATGCTCGAGAGTTTATAAAGGAAACATTAACAAAACGCTGGTTTGAGTTATACAAAAAATTTGATACAACCCCTGCAATGACCGACCAAAAAGCATTTGAAACATGTTTAGAAACTGAAGTAAAAACTTCATCACCTATTCTATATGCACTCTTACAAGCTAACTTTTTGTCACTTGTACATTATGATGCACAAAATAATAAAGAGAAAATGCATTTATTTTCGAACGGTAAGCTTCTTCCATATAGCGAATTATTGATGCTTTCACGACGAGAGATTTCTACTGATGCGAAAATTCTATTACCTGTTTGGTATACTATTCCTATTATTTCTTGGATTTGTAAAATGCTTTTTAGGCCACCAAAGAGAAGAAAAAAAGGAGCAAGCGGCATTGAAGCAGTACCTACAGCACAACTACAACTTAAAAATGCCGACGAACCAACAGCATTAAGTAACTCTACAAAAAACCAACGACGAAAAGAATTTCATGATGCAGCACTTGATGCAGAAAGCAAACTTGTGCCTGTTGGCTCAACCCTAGATAGAGAAATGGATTCATACATTCGCCAATGGAACAGACTTTTGGATAAACAACTTAGTAATAACCTTACAGAAGATGTAAACTCGCTTTTGAGAGACTACATGCGAAAAACGCTTAGAGCAATAAAGGCAAGCACTTTTACACTTGAAAGAATGAAAAATCTTGCAGATAATGTAATGCAAAACCCTGCACTTCAAAAAATAACAGATAAAGAGCAGCTTAGGATGTATATTTTATTATACATTGTAAAGCTAACAAAGAGTTTATAATAATCCATACTAGTACCTATTACAAAAGCAATTTTTATTTTTTAATAAAAATTGCTTTTTTTTGTATCGTTTTTTAAATTTTGAACAATAATACATGTGTACGTACAAAAAAATTTGGAGGCACACAATGAATTCACTTAACACAATTATTGTCGAAGGGAACGTGGTTCAAGAACCGGTAATGAGAGAGACACCAAAAGGCACCCATGTATGCACTTTTTCATTAATGACTGTTCGATCTTATAAAAAAGATGACTCCTATGAAAAAGAAATATCTTTCTTTGAAATAGAAACATGGGCTAAACTTGCTGATGCAACTATAAAGAATGTATCAAAGGGGCGTGGCGTTCGTGTTGTAGGAAGGCTTAAACAAAGTAGATGGGAAAGCGAAGATGGAAAAAAACATGCTAAAATTGGTATCATTGCCGAGCATGTAGAATTTAAACCAATGTTTTTACAAAAAGATGGAGAAACATCCTCAAAAGCATCTAGCAAAGTAGCCGAAAGTGCACTTATTAGTGCAGAAGAGGCATTGGTCTTTTAATCAGTAGACTTACACCAAGTTTGTTTAATCCGCAGATTACGCAGATTTATAGGATTAGTATTTATAGAACTCAAGAAAAAGTTCAATTATAAGAATCTGTGTAATTCTTGCGGATAAATTATCTTACGTAAGTAAATTACCTTCGAAGTTTGTCTGCGTTGTAAAAACCATCTTTCCAGTTAAAGCGACTGGAACCAGGAATAACATCTCCCTTATGTAATGCTCGTATAATTTGTTTAAAGTCTGAGCGAACAACTTGGGTTTTTGACATATCAATTAAAAAGTGTGTAAAGCCGAGAGTTCTCAAACTATTAACCTTATCTATGAGAGAAAAAGGAGTTTCAGGCATAACATATGATCCATCTGGTGTAGAAAGAGCCCTAAAAGACATTCCTTCCTTGTCATTAAACCAATGAAAATCGTAACTTTCAGGAAGCTTAAAACGCATTCTAAAAAGCGCAGGGTACGAGAAAATATTTATCATAGCACGCTGTCGCTGTTCTTTAGAGAGAGTCTCTTCAAGGTTACTTTGTGAAGTTTCATGGCTCATTACAAATGCATCAATATTTTGATTTTCAAGCCATGATACGGCCCAACGGTTAAATGTATAAAGATATGGCCCTGCAATCATTGAAACCTTTTTATTTTTAAGCATTGTAATGTGTGCAGGATTATTTACCACAAACTGTGTAAACCTCATACTAATTAATTCGTCAAGATCTTCTTGCAACTGAGATTCTTTTTCTTGCGGGCAAAATGGATCAAGCGAAATAAATACTTCTTTTTTTGAAAAAGGTAATACTTGTTTTTTTTGCAATAGTGAACGCCTAGAATCTGCATTCAACTCTAAAATAATTCTTGTAGGGCGCTCTGAAAGCACTGCATGCATATCATTTACAGTGCTAACTTGTACATATAAGCCTTCAGGAAAATGAGAAAGATTCACCTTTTTTATTGGTGTTAAATCAAGTATTGGAAGTCTATCTCCACCTGGTTGCTTTTTAAAAGGCGAAATATCAGGGGGAAGTACGCGTTTATAGCGCTTGGACATTGATTTAGTTTGTATAAGGTATACACTATCCCCAGGTCCAAAACCTTTAGGAATATCTATCCATTGTTCATTTCCAGTCTTTATAAAGGTTCTAATAGTTTTAACCTTATGGCTCACACGCCCAGAATCGTCTTTTTTATGAAGCCTAATAGAGTCTCCAATTTCAGGCTCGTATGTACCACCTCGTAAAAGAGCAAA
>CAYJHL010000098.1:0-7223 GCA_964369585.1 uncultured Treponemataceae bacterium
CATGAGGAAAATTTACAGCAAAAATTAACTCGCCTTATAAAAAAAGCAGGAATTGAAAATATTGATTTTAATAATAAATATGCAGCAATCAAAATCCATTTTGGTGAACCTGGAAACCTTGCATATTTAAGACCAAATTATGCAAAAACAGTTGCGGATATAGTAAAAAATCTTGGCGGAAAACCCTTTTTAACTGATTCTAACACCTTGTACGTCGGGAGAAGAAAAAATGCTCTTGACCATATGGATGCAGCATATGAAAATGGTTTCAGTCCTTTTTCAACAGGATGCCATGTTATTATTGCAGATGGTCTAAAAGGAACCGATGAATCCTACATAAAGGTTCCTCATGGTGAACATGTAAAGGAAGCAAAAATTGGTAGGGCAGTAATGGATGCAGATGTATTTATTTCTCTCACACACTTTAAGGCTCATGAAGGAACAGGATTTGGTGGAGCAATAAAAAATATTGGAATGGGATGCGGAAGTCGAGCAGGAAAATGTGAAATGCACAATTCAGGAAAACCATCTGTAAGTGAAAGCCTTTGCATAGCATGCAAAAAGTGCGCAAAAGAATGTGCCCATGGTGCTATCTCTTTTAGCCCAAAAGCGTCAATAAACAAAGATATTTGTGTAGGCTGTGGTCGTTGCATTGGTGTGTGCCCTCCAGATGCTATTTCAACAGGATATGATGAGTCAAATGATGTTTTATGCAAAAAAATGGCTGAATACACATGGGCTGTTTTAAACGACAGACCACATTTCCACGTATCTCTTGTAATAGATGTTTCACCATTTTGTGATTGTCATTCACAAAATGACGCACCAATTATTGGTAATATAGGAATGTTTGCATCTTTTGACCCAGTTGCGCTTGATACAGCATGTGCCGATGCTGCAAATAAGGAACCACTATTGCGCGATACAATAATGAATGATCGAGAACTTTCTCATGGGGACCATTTCTGTGATCTTCATCCAACAACAAATTGGAATGTGCAATTGAATCATGCTGAAAAACTTGGTATTGGTACACGAAGTTATGAACTCATTACATTGTAACTAAAGAAAAGGTTCTGTAAGATGGCTTACAGAACCTTTTTTATATTCTCAAACTAATTTCACCAGACAAAAGTTCTTCGATGTTTCCATCTAGCTTTTCAACAACTAAGTGAGCTTCATCAGTTATCCCTAAAACTTTTGCAGGAAAGGTTTCCGTAGGCTTAATAACAGTAACCACTTCGCCTATAACAAGTGAATTAGCCCGATATTCAGACATAAGGTTCGACGAGTCTTTCTGTAAACAATCATACAGGTTATTTACAATACTTGCTACAAGTTCATTCCTATCTATATCCTTATTTATGCTTCCTGCTATATTTTTTATATCGTCTGGAAAACCTTCAGCTGCCTCTACTATATTGACGCCTATACCAATAACATAAGCATCAACCTTTGAACCAGCTAAAACACCTTCAGTTAAAATACCACAAACCTTTTTACGCTCTACATAAAGATCATTGACCCATTTTATCTTTGCTTCAACACCAAGATTCTTTAAAGCATTATAAACAGCTACAGCTGCAGTAACAGTAATTGCAACAGAATCAGTTTTACAATCCGTATCGTCATCATGGTAAATGAGTGACATATAGATACCTGTACTCGGTGGAGAATAAAAATTTCGTCCAAGTCGCCCTTTTCCAGCACTTTGATGCTCTGACACCAATAATAAATCTTTAATGGGCTTTATTTTACTGCTCAGGATTCTTTTTGCTTCAACATTTGTAGAATCAATTGTTTTATATACAACCACATTTTCAACAGAGTTTTTTGCAGTATCATTTAAAAATTTGAAAATAACTTCTTTTTGAAGTGCTCTTTCTATAGCTGGAATCACGTAGTAGTACCACCAAGCCGAGTACAACTATCTGCTGCCACTGTAAAAACTAGACCAGAACCGGGCTTAGAGAGCAGTGGGTGTGCTTTTACAACCTCTACTAACTTTTCTGCTAATTCTCTTTCAGCTACCATTACGAGCATTTCTTTTTCAGGCACAATTTGTATTCCAAAAAAATCCATATCCTGCTCTTTTCCTGTTCCACGTGCATTTATGATTGTGCCTCCTCGAGCACCAGCTTTTCTTGCCTCTTGCATAACAGCCTCAGCATAGCCTGAGTTCACAATTACACACACTAATAAATGATCTGTTTTATCACTCACTTCATTTTTCTCCATATGTAAACTAAAAAAGAACCCTGTGTTACCATCGCGATTCTGGATAGACCTCTGTAAAATATCACAGGAACGAGAACTTCCATCTTCATGCATAAATGCAATGAGACTTTTTTGTGTTTGCCCTAAACCAAGCTTTTGGAGTAATGCTAGCTCTGCTGTACCTCGAGCACTAAAACTCATAACGCGCCGTATACCCGATGAAGTTATAGCATTCAAAACATCGCTTGTACATTGTTCTGGAATAATTGCAACTGCTAGCCGCTGTCCTATTTGCAAGCCTTTCTCCTTCAGTATTCTGAACCGTAAAAATAGCACAGTATACACATAAAACTCAACTGATTGCAAAATATTGCAAAAAACAGTAAAAAACCGCAAAAAAAGTTAAAAAACTATTGACACTTTTTTTGCTTTATAGTATATTCATGTCAACAAGAAAATTATTTAGAAAAGGGTCGCATTTCCTCCTCCTTTGGCGGCCCTTTTTTTTATTTTAAAGCAAAAACCCTATTCCTGCAAGTATCTCGATACCGCATTCATGTATTTTTCTTTTTCATAAAACCAACTTCCAATATGCGGAGCATCTTTAATAATTAACAACTCTTTAGGCTCATTCGAAGTATCATATAATTTTTGCGCACATAGAGGTTTTACTAATGTATCTTTTCCCCCATGTACAATTAGCAAAGGTAGTGAAAATTTTTTTTTCTTTGCCCCTTCTAAAACCTTTTTTGGACTATTTTTTCCCAACAAAAAACCATTAATAAAATAGTTTGATAGTGATGTAGAACAATAGATTCCCGCAATTATCAAAGAACTAAACCAATTTTTAGGAAAAAAGCTTTGTAATAAGTGTTTTACATTCGCAGAATAGTCTGAAAAAGTGCAATCTGAAACAACCAAATCAACAGGCAGCAAGTATTGATAGGCTGCTTGTATTACACTTGAGCCGCCCATTGAAACACCGTGTAAAATAATTCTGACTTCTTTTCCATAACGATTGCGCACAAATTTAACCCACTGTGCAATATCATTTCCATCAGTGTGATAGCTACCTAGACCTGAATATGCACCACTACTTTTTCCATGTGCACGAAGATTTATTGATAATGTTGAAATATTCTGCTCATGATACGACTCAGCTAAGTATGCCATCCCCGCCGAAGAATCTGTAAAACCATGTACTAGAATAGCAATTGTTTTATTTATGCCAAAATCTGGATGGAGAAGAAGGTCTCCAGATAATAGATTATTTGATTGTAAACTTGAAAAAAAAGAACCTATCCCAGAGAAAGAACTGATCCGTGTCTCAACTTGTTCAAACGGAGCCTTTTCCCATCGCTCTTTAGCTTCTAAAAGAGGCTTCATAATGCGTTCATCTTTTACATGGGAGGCAGTATCAACTACTGATTGTTTTTCGTATGTTGAGCGTACACAAATTTTGCGAAATACAATAATACCAATAGGGACACAGAATGAAACATAGCCTAAAAAAACAAGTAAACAACAATAAAGAAATATAAGCATAGTTATTTAGCTTTACTTTGTTATCTTTTCTAGTGAGATCCCACCAACAGCAAGTTGAACTGCAAAAATCATTTCATCGATTTCCTTTTGGTCTAGAATTGCTAGTTTAAATACAGCAGACTCAATCAATGAATACAATAGATCATTAGCTGCCTTTACATTAATATTTCTAAATTCTCCTGCTTTTTTTCCTGCAATAAGAACTGTAGACATTAAATGACGAAGTCTAACTATACGCCGACGAACTTTTA
The DNA here is from genome assembly GCA_964369585.1 of uncultured Treponemataceae bacterium. Taxonomy (GTDB): domain Bacteria; phylum Spirochaetota; class Spirochaetia; order Treponematales; family Treponemataceae; genus CAYJFX01. The sequence continues at coordinate 4,014 of CAYJHL010000098.1, forward strand.
CATTAGGATCTTTACCTGCTTTTTTTACTTGTAGTAAGTATGCCAGAATTACACCAAAAAGTTCTTTATTTTCGACACATTTTTGAAAAATACAATCCATCATTTCAACAAGTTTTTGAGAATACGTCTTTGTTTCATCGTTAATTACTTTTTGAATAGCCGTCTCTAAGCTTTCTGCGAGTTGCTTAATACTCCACAAAAATATTTCTCTTTTATTCTTAAAATAAATATATAAAGTAGTACGTGTAATTCCACACTTATTAGCAATTTTTTGAAATGTTGCGTCTTCATATCCTTCATCAACAAATACATCGAGTGCCTTTTTTAATATTGTTTTTTTACGTTTTTCATGATCAACAACAATTCCCATTTTATTCCTCTTTACCTTTATTTTCGTACATAAACAGCGTTGTATCTAAAATTCCACTTTTTAGTGCTTTTCGCGATAATGCTTTTTTCCCAAATTTAGATTCAAAATTCATATCAGCAGTTATAAATCCCATCTGCCATCCTGGGAATGCTTTTATTAAATCAGACATATCTTTGTACAGCATATTAATTTCTTCCTCTGTTCCTATTCTCTCCCCATAAGGAGGATTAGACAGAATAAGTCCTTCATCATACGGTGCAGAAAGCTCTCTAAAATCGGCAATATCAATTTCCGGGCGAGGAATTCGGTTATCGGAACCAATGAGCTGTAATGCTCGACCTGCGGTAACGCAAGCTCTCTCAATATTTTCCCTTGCCCTTTCAACTGCTGCAAAATCAATATCTGTTCCAGTAATCCTACAAAGCACATCGGTGCGAATTTTTTCTGCTTCTTTTTTCTTTATTTCTTCTGCTTGTGAAGCATTGAAAATTGGAAGATTTTCTAAATCAAATCGCCGCCCAAAACCAGGAGCAACATTATGTGCATAAAGCATTGCTTCGCTTACAATTGTTCCTGATCCACAAAACGCATCGTGTAACGGAGTTTTTCTTCTCCAGCACATTACATGTAAAAGAGTAGCGGCAAGTGTTTCCCTAATCGGTGCTATACCCCCATCCATACGATAACCTCGCCTATTCAAAGGCTTACCAGAAAGATCCAATAGAATACTTACTTCATTTTTTTCTATGTATATTCTAACATCAGATTTATCACCAGTTTCTGGAAGAACCTCCATCCCCCAGACAAAGCCTAGTTTTTTACAAATAGCTTTATGGGCAATAGTTTGGATACTATGCTCAGAAGATAGTTTACTTCGAAAAGTACGCACTTTATCAAGATGTAAACGTACATCTTTTTTAAAATAGTCTTGCCAAGGAATAGCATATACGCCATCAAAAAGAGCATCAAAGTCTTCAGCAATAAATGCAGACAATTGAAGATATATTCGGTCTGCAGTTCGCAAACACAGGTTAGAACGAAACATACCTTCCTCTGGGCACTCAAAACGAACACGCCCTGGAGAGTTCCCGAGAGGCTTGTAGCCAAGTAATTTTATTTCATTTGAAAGAATTTTTTCAGCCCCGATTGAACAAAGAGCAACTAGTTTTATCATTTTGACATTATAACAGATATTGACTATTTGCGCAATTGTCATTTTCATTTTATTGTGTTTTTGTAACTTTTTTTATTTTCTGTTGTTTAAAACTACGTTACTGTTCTTTTTAGAGAAAGAACTCTCTTATCCAGTATAAAACTTTGAATAAGCACACCAAAAATATACGGCTGTTGACATTTTTCGCATTTTACGGTATTTTATAATGACATTATAAATGGTATTGTCATTTAATAATATATTTTAAGGAATTTTAATGTTAGTAAGAATTGCAGGGATAGGGAAAGCTGTCCCAAAAAAGATCATGCACAACAACGATTTTGACCCAAGCTTAGAAACCTCAGATGAATGGATTCGCTCACATACTGGAATCGAAAATCGACATATAGCAGAAAAAGATGAAAAGACTTCTACATACGGAACAGAAGCATGTTTAAGTGCTATTAAGAACGCAGCATCAAAGGGCTTAAACGTTTCTATTGAAGATATAGATTATATTATTTGTGGGACTGCAACAGGAGACTATGTTGGATTTCCTTCAACTGCCTGTGTTATTCAAAAAAATCTTGGTGCAGAGAATGCAGCAGCTTTTGATGTTACAGCCGCCTGTTCTGGATTTATTTATGGCTTAGAAATGGCGACTTCATTAATGCTTCGCACAAAAAAACGGTACGCGCTTGTTATAGGCGCAGAAATTTTATCAAGAGTTTTAGATTGGACAGACAAATCAACCTGCGTTCTTTTTGGAGATGCTGCAGGGGCTGCTCTTTTAGAGTTAACTGATAATGAAAGCGACGGAAAAGCATCTGGTATATACTCTTCAATTCTAGGATCTGATGGAAAAGGAGATGAGCATCTTTATCTTAATGAAAATGGTCACTTATTCATGAACGGCCGTGCAGTATACAATTTTGCAGTAGATAAGATTACCACACTTATTTCCGATATGATGAAACAAGAAAACCTAACAATTGAAGATATTGATTACATTGTTTGTCATCAAGCAAACGAAAGGATTATTCAAGCTGCAGCAAAGCGTTTAGGGTACGATAACGATAAGTTTATATTTAACTTGCAACACTACGGAAACACATCAGCTGCAACTATTCCTGTAACACTTTATGACATGGAAGAAAAAGGAATTCTAAAGCCTGGAATGAAGCTAGTCACAGCAGGCTTTGGTGCAGGCCTTACATGGGGCGCAAGCTTAGTGGTATGGTAGTTTTGATAATTAATAATGAATAATTATTAATTAATATTCTTTTTACAACATATTATGATTTTTCAGAAAGTCAGAGTGAACTTGTTTGTCATTCTGACTTTTTTTATATTTGAGGAAATCGCACTACCCACAGAAATCTTGTGGTTGGTGAAACCGTTTTCAGGCATGTTGCAGTAATATTAATTATTACCTATTAATTGTTAATTAAGCGTAGCGTCCCTGCGTTTGCGTGGGCAACTAAGCCTTCGGCTTTTCCAATGTGCTCTGCTGCAATAAGACTTTTTCCTATGCCTTCACCTTTTCCTACTGTTCTAAGAGTTGTAACCGTTTTTAAAAAATGGCGAACAGAAAGGCCGCCTGTAAAACGTGCCGAAGTTGATGTTGGAAGCGTGTGGTTAAGCCCCGCACTGTAATCGCCCAAAACTTCTGCAGCCTCATGGCCTA
>CAYJHL010000099.1:0-7185 GCA_964369585.1 uncultured Treponemataceae bacterium
TTATTCTCCTCCAAGCTCTTTCATTGCAATTTCATACTGTGCATCTGTTGGAACACCTTTGTGCCAAGCATTATCATTTTCCATATAACTAACGCCTTTTCCTTTAATACAATTGCACACAATAGCTTGCGGCTTTCCACTATTCTTTTTTGCTGTATCAATTGCATTTTGAATCGCAGGAATATCATGTCCATCTATTTCTTGTACATCCCAACCAAAAGCAATAAATCGTTCGTTAATGTTATTAAGTCCAAGAATATCGTCAACAACACTTCCGCCACTTTGCCAACCATTTTTGTCAATAAACACTATCATATTGTCAAGCTTATGAGCCGCTGCAACATTTATTCCTTCCCAACAAATACCTTCTTGCAACTCACCATCACCTACAATTACGTAAGTATAGTAGTCTTTATTTTTGTATTTTGCAGAGATAGCCATACCGGCACCAATTGCAATACCATTACCCAAAGACCCAGATGTCATGTCTACACCAACAGTTTTACCCATAACAGGATGCCCTTGAAACTTTGTTTCTAAAGCGCGTAATTTAAAATCTTCAACAGGTTTCCCATCAAAAAAACCTTTTTCTGATAAAGCCGCATACATAATTGTACATGCATGCCCTTTTGAAAGAACAAAACGGTCTCTATCTTCCCAATTAGGGTTTTTAGGGTCGATATTCATTTTGTCGAAATACAAAGTTGCTACAATATCAGCTATTGATAATGCAGGTCCCGGATGTCCATCCTTAGCTTTGTAAACCATATCTACTGCAACTTTTCGCAATGCGTTGGCAGTTTTTTTTAAACTATCCATTAGTGTACCTCACTTATTAGTTTTTACGTTTTATAATTTAAATGTAAGACGTCATACATTTAAATGTAAATGAAAAAGATTTTTCTTAAGTTTAGTTTTTTATAAACTTAATTTATAAATTCTTTCAGCATTCTTATATAAAACTTTATCTAAATCATCTTGGTTTTTAATTAAAGTCTTATATTTAGTATACTCAACAGGTATATTATTTATATTATCCGAAGAATATAATATGCGATCGCAACCAACTTGATTAATCATATTCATTACACCCAGAACACCTACCCAACTCGGTTCCAAATATACATTATCATATTTTTTTGCCAATTGTGTTGCTTGCTGATTATGCATTTCCGAACCTGCATGTGCTAAAACACATGTAACATCAGGAAAGGCTGCTATAGCCTTCTCTGCGCTCACAGGATCAGAAAAAGGAATTCCTGCCCCAGTATGAATCATTAATGGAACTTTTAATTCTTGGCATATTTCCCAAACATGAAAAGCATCCTTAGAGGACGGATGTGTTGCATGACCAATAGGAGTTATCTTTATCCCCACAAAACCAAGCTCTTTTATGCATCGATAGGCTTCTTTGTCATAATCTTCTGGTCGAAAATGAGGGTTGATAGAAGCCATTCCCCAAAATTTTTTTTCCTTACTTTTAGTTAACTCATATATTCTATTATGAATTTCAATATGATCTTCTATATAAATCCTAGGCAAGTATGGCTGAACTATTCCACCATCTATACCATATTCTTTATAAGCCGTAATCAATTCTAGCTCTGAAAGCTCTTCATCAAAAACACAATCACATCCAAGATGAGCATGAACATCTATAATCATTTTTACCTCCTACTTATTACTTCTAAAATATCCGAGTATCAGAATTATTATAATCAGCAAGCCTTTTGCAATATTTTGCATACCAACTGAAAAGCCTACAACTTGCATAGCGGCACTAATGAGGCTTAAAAACAAACACCCAATCAGTGTACCAAGAACTTTTGCCCTTCCACCAGATATTAATGTTCCTCCCACTACAATACTGGCAACAGTATCCATTGTATATGCATCACCCATTCCCAAAAATGCACTCCCAACTCTAGCCGAAATCAAAATCCCTGTAATTCCGGCTAAAATACTACAAAACATATATGTAAGCATTTCAACGCGAACAACTTTAACACCAGCTAATTTAGCCGCATTTTTATTTTGTCCAAGAGCCAATAAAGATTTACCATAAGACGTTTTAGAAAGCAATACAAATAAAAGTACACCCAATAAAGAAACGCCAATAATTGTAATATTTATTCCCAAAATTCTAAACTTCAACAAGGATTTTAACAATGGAGCTACAGTAAAAATTGAAAAATCTTTATTAATAAGCAATGCTAGAGTTGTTAAAACATAATTCATAGCCATTGTAGCTATAATTGCAGGTATTTTCAAACAAATAACTAAAAGACTGTTAATACACCCAATCACTGCACTTAGAACAACAACAACTATAATTGCAGGCACAATGAGTGAATCTTGACCATTAATTATAGTCATAGATATAAATGCCATTAATGTTAATACACCGGGAATAGAAAGATCAATAGCGCCTCTTCCGGAAGTTACAACTAACATTTGCCCAAATGCCATAAAAGCAAGAAAAGAAGCAGCATTCGCATTTGATATCAAACTTTTAAAGCTTGGTGTCCCAGAAGCAATCCCCATGGAAATCCATAAAACTATTGAGCCAAATAGAGCCCAAGTCCATACATTTTCTTTAATATAAGTTAAGACTTTACCCATGTTCTTTTATACCTTTTCTTATTGTTCGTATTGCAAGGATAAGAATAAGAACGAATCCTTGAACAGCAGCTGTATAATCGGTACTTACCTTAAGCAAGCCTAAGAGTATACTTACCATAGTCAATGATACTGCACCACAAATTGTTCCAATATGAGTCACAATTCCACCGGAAAAGAAACCTCCGCCAATAATGACTGCAGCAACAGTTAACATAGTATACGTGCTTGAGGCATTGACATCTGAAGCCCCTGTTATACCTGATTGAGCAAAACCACCCATGATAGCAAAGCATCCCGAAATAAAGTATGTCATAAAGAAGGCTTTTGCCTTTGACCAACCGCTATTTATCATTGCATTTTCATTATTCCCAAATCCTTTCAGAACTGTTCCATAACGAGAACGATAAATCAGAATAGAAATAATTATAAAAACAATTCCCCAAATTAAAACACCTTTTAAAACAGGATTCCTAAAATTAATAACTGCAATCATCCATGCTGGCACTTCTCCCCCAGGCATTGGTTGTAAATTATAGGCAACACCTAACCAAACAAACGACATTCCAAGAGTTACAACAATAGAGGGGATATTTTTCCAATAGATAAACAACCCCATAAATGAGTATAAAAGCAAAAGGAAGACAAGAGCAAAAAGTCCTAAAAACGTATTTTCTTTTAACAACGTTGCTGTAATAACATTCACCAGCCCCATAAAAGCACCAATACTTAAATCAATATGCCCTAAACCGATTATAAAAGTTTGAGCAATTGCACAAAAAACAAAAGGAATATAACCGACTGCCAATAATTCAAAACCTCTCTTAGTAAGAACCATAGGAGACAAAGAACCACAGACACCATATAGCACTATCATTGTAATAAGTGCAAACAGATATAATTTTGGTTGATTAGATTTTTGCTGAACTATATTTGAAGTTTCTTTTTTTTCTTGATGCTCAAAAGCAACTTTCAATAAATCTGCATGGTTACAATCTTTAGGGTCATACTCTTTTACTATAGTTCCTTTTGACATTACTAAGATACGTGTTGCATACTCAAGTTCTTCATCATCCGATGTTCGCCAAATTATAAGCTTCCCTTGCTTTGCAGCTTCTCTAAAAACTTCATAGAGCTCTAGTTTTGTCTCTAAATCAACCCCTCTCGTAGGATCATCAAGCAAAATAATATCTGCTTCAACAGCCATCGTTCTAGCAATGAGTACTTTTTGCTGATTTCCACCACTTAAACTTGTTTGCAACTCACTACTATCATTGTATTTTATTTTTAACCGTTCTTTCCATACAGCCAGTAAGTTAGATATATTTTTTTCTCTCTGAGGTTTAAATAATTTCTCGCCCGCCGCTAAGGAAACTCCCGCATTATCTTTAATAGACCATAAAGGAAAATTGCCATCATTTTTTCTATCACCAGCAACAAATGATACTTTTCCTTTTGTTTTTAGACACTTTGTTTTTTTTGTTGCATTGTAGAAAATTTCTTGCAAAAACTCTAATTGTCCATTCCCTTCTAAACCAGTTAAACAAACTATCTCTCCTCCGTTCATTGATGTGGTTATGTTTTTTATTTTTGAGGATGAATAGTTTTCAAAATTTATTTCTATATTAGGATTATTAGTTTCTGCAGTTACCACAGTAGATTGCTTAGTTGTCACACTAAAACCGCTACTCATTTTCAGCACCATGTCTTTCTCATCAGTTTCACAAGATAAGCATTCATGCTTCTTTGCTCCATTTTGCATAACTACTATTCTGTCTGCAATACTCATAATTTCTTTTAATCTGTGTGAAATATAAATATAGGAAACACCTTTTTGAGAACTATTTTTAATATAATCGAGTAATTGCTTTGTTTGTTCAGCCGGCAAAGAGGATGTTGGTTCATCTAAGATAAGCATTCTTAAATCAGGCGTGCTTGTTGCTCTAGCAATCTCAACCATTTGCTGTTGGGCTATACTCAACGAAGACAACTCTGCGTTTATATCAATGCCACTTAAAGGAAAAACAGTTTCTAATGCTGTTTTAGCTAAGTCACGAGCCTTTTTACGCCAGTTTACAACTTTCTTATCAAACTGCTGATATTGTTCAACATAAAAATTTTCATATACTGTAAGATTTTTACAAAGAGATAACTCTTGATGTACAACAAAGATACCATATTTTCGAGCCTTATCAGGAGAAAACTTATGTGTGTCAACGACATTTCCTTCTATTTCGATAGAACCAGAATCGCACTTTACAACACCGGACAAAATCTTTGTTATGGTACTCTTCCCTGCACCATTCCCTCCCACAAGGGCTAGAATTTCTTTTTTATTTATATCTATGTCTAAGTGATTAACCGCCGTTGTTGACCCATACACTTTTAAGACATCTCTCGCAACGAGAAATTTTTCTTTCATAATTCAAGATAACTCCAATTTTAATATGAATACTAATAGCACCAATATTATTAGAAAATACAGTACTATTAGTATCTAGGTTTTATTAACGAGCAGCTTCAACAATGTTTTCTATAACGTACTCATTGGTAAAATTGGGTGAAACAAATTCTCCTGCTTGAATACTACTATACTCATTAACATTTTCATTTGTTATTTGAGGAACTGAAAGCATCATTTCTTGAGGAACATCGTATCCGTTTAGCAAGTTAAGGGCAACCCAGAAAGCAGCTCCTCCACAACCAGGAGTAGACCCCTGACTCAATGTTTCATAATCATCTTGTGCTAACCACCATTGAATAAACTCTCCAGTATTATCACCAATAATAGTTGGTATCTCCCTATCCATTTGATCAAAAGCATTAACAACACCAATAGCATCACCACCGCAATGTGTTATAACTCCATCAACCTCAGGATAACTATCAAGAACTTTTAATAATTCTTCTTGTGTAACAGTTGCACTTGCTTCTCCAATAACTTCTGTTACAATTTCCATCTGTGGGTACTTAGCAATTTCTTCAACAATTCCAGAATATATACCTTGATCAGGAGCAGCACCAGAGACACCTCTAACAACAATATATTTTCCTTTTTTATCATTTTTTTCAGCCATATAAGCTACACTGGACTCTCCAATTGAGGCCCAAGGATAATCCATTGTATAAACACCTTCAAGATCTACAATAGAGTCAAAAGCTACCACTGTGATTCCTGCATCAAGAGCTTCTTGAATTGCATTATTTAAAGCTGTTTCAGAAGCAGCGCAAATTGCAATCGCATCAACACCACTTAGAATAAAACTATTAATTTGAGCAATTTGTGAGTTTACAGTTCCATCACCATTTTGAATTTCAAAGTCTTTAATATAACCTGCAGCTTTAGCTTCCTCTGCAGCCGCTGTAAAAGCTTCTACCATTTGCTTTCGCCATGTATTTCCAAAGTAAGAATTTGAAAGACCTATAACAAAATCATTTTGCCCCAAAGACCCATCTAAATTAACTTGTGTCGTTACATTTTTACTTGACGAATTTTCATCTTTTTGAGAACAAGATAGGCTCAATAACACAACCATCAATGACAAAAGTACCAAAATCACTTTTCTTTTCATAATTATACTCCTCCTATTTTTTGTACAATTATTAATATCCGCTTCTCTTCATCGAAAAGCTCTAATAAATATCAGACATCATACATCTGATATTTAAAAAATGATAACACAGGTATATCCATCTGTCAAGTTTTTTTTCGTGATTTTTGCATTTTTTTTGCTCTTTTTACAGTATCGTGTCTATTTTAAACCTTATTCTTTTAGCAACATCCACTTATCCCAAACTTCAATAGAATCATTTACGGAACCTTCAATCTTGGAAACGTCTCTTTCCATAATTGCTGAAAGTAACAACGAATGTAATTCATATGTTTCCTCAGGTTTTTGCCCCGAAATATAATTCTTTTTTACCAAGGGCATGAATAACTCTAGTGTAAATAAGTATAATTGCTCATAGTAACGGTTTTTTGCAGCCTTTGCAATGTGGCGATGAAAATCACCATCAATTTCAATAAGATAATCAATATCGGTGTTATTTTCGCCTATGTAGCTTTCTAGTTTTCGGTGAACTAATTGTATTTTTTCTATATCATCATCTGATGCATTTAAAATTGCCATACGCATAATTGATAATTCAAGCTCCCTGCGAAATTCTAATAATTCTTGATGCGGAGAATCAGATAAAATTATGCGATACAGCAAGGGCACAGATAGCACAATATCCTCTGGATGAGACAAAAAAGTCCCATCTCCGCGCTTAATATTCACCAAGCCATTTGTTTCAAGAATTTTGATTGCTTCTCGAACAGACCCGCGACCAATATTAAGAGTCGCACTTAGCTCGTGCTCTGTTGGCATTCTATCGCCGGGTTTTATTTGCTTATTTAACACAAGCTCTTCAATATAATTTGTAACAACCTTTACCGCTGAATACTTTTCTCGCTTGTTTTCATTCTTTTTACCAGACAAAACCTCTCCCATCCTTTTCATCAATCTCTAAATACTACTATACTACAATACATTAAAAATATCTATACATCATACATCTAACATC
>CAYJHL010000100.1:0-7178 GCA_964369585.1 uncultured Treponemataceae bacterium
GCATACTCAATTGCCTCTTCTCCACCAGTAGGGTACACAAATGTTAAATCTAAAATATTTAACTGAACGAGATCTTTTCCACCAGAAAAACCTTCTAAGCCATCTATACCAATAATAAAATCAACTTGCTTGCCTAATTTTGTAAAAGCTTTATACACACCGTGTGCCATAGAATCATTATGTGCAAACACAGCATCAATTGGCTTACTAAAACCATCGCTTATTAAGTATTCCACCATGCGATCTTCCGCAACATCTCTTAGCCAATCTCCAGTTATGGTTTTGCTAATAGTGATATTAGGGTAATTTTTAATGGCATCGTGAAATCCTTGTCTACGTTCGTCAGTTGAAGTTGATCCTGGTAGTCCCTGCATTTCGATAATATTTGGATGCCTACCTGCAAACACTGCAGCAATTTGCTCTCCTGCCTGTACTCCAATTTTATAATTATCTGCACCAATAAAAAGAGTATAATTATCTGTTGAAATTTTTCTGTCAAGAACAATTACTGGTATGTTTTTGTATGCATGAGAGATGATGTCATTTAGTGGCTCCGTTTCGTTTGGAGAAACAATAAGTAAGTCTATTCCTATATCCATTAAGTATTGTATATCTTGTATTTGTTTTTCATTACTCTGGCGCGCATCAGTCATAACAACTTTTATATTGGTATGAGCACTAGAAGCTAACTTGATATCCTCATTCATTTGAGCTCGGTACGGTTGAGCTTGATTACTCTGAGACATACCAATCAAATACTGGGTTCCATAACTTGAGGGAGAAACAGAATTTCCTAATACTATAACCAACGTAAATATACTTATCGCTAAAATTCCAATAAAAAATATTGCAGTGTTATTTTTAACATTCATAATACTTTTCCCTGTATTGAAGTGGTGACATGCCATAAAATGATTTAAAAACTCTTGAAAAATAATGCTGACTACTATATCCCACTTCTTCAGCTATTTCATATATCATTGTATCTTTGGGGCTATTTTTTATAAGCAAAGCAGCATTTTTCATGCGAACATCTGCCAAATAATCAACAAAACTTACTCCAAGTTGCTCTCTCATAAGGCGGCTCAAATACGAAGCTCCAATACCAATAGAATCGGCCACCGTTTGCAAAGTAATATTTTTATCAACAAAATTTTTATCAATATATGTTTTTGCTTGCTTTACATGTGAAAACAAGTTATCCATATTGTCTACATTACTTTTGATATTGCTATAAGCAGATTTAAAATCGAAATTCGTATACTCTATTGCAAGTGTTTTTGTTTGAAATCCTAGTGTTTTATGTATATTATTTTCTATCTTTTCACAAAGAGAGTTTTTATCAGTATCTCTATTGCAGATAACAATACCGTCATTTTTATAGCTAAAAAAAACTGATACATTTTTAGTCTCATTACATGTCTCAACGAGGATATTTTTTATTGCAAATCGAAGCGTTTCCCTATTCCAATTTGAAGTATGGTTTTTTGAACTTTCAGTAAAAACAACAAGTATCATTAACGCTTCCTCGAGGAAAGAAAGTTCTAATACTTCGGCCTGCTCTTTTATTTCACCGTTAGAAAGGAGGCCTCGTAATATATCAGAAAAAAATGCATCCTGCAAGTGTTCTTTATGTTTTTTTAATGTGTTCAGCGCATAATGGGTATAGGATTCATCTTTCTTACGCCGAATAATTTCATTATATATTCTATGAACCAGATTATCAAAATCAGAAAGGTTAATAGGTTTTAAAAGATAATCTGCTACCTTATAACGTAAGGCTTGCTGAATGTAAGTAAAATCGTTAAAGCCACTAATTATGACTATTTCAGGTTGATTACTCTCCAATGATAACATTTCAATAAATTCCAAGCCTGTCATTTTTGGCATACATATATCTAAAAAAATGATTTCAGGTTTTATTTTGCGCGCTTTTTCTAAGGCATCTTCCCCATTTTCGGCAACTTCAATTGTAGTAAAGCCTAGATCCATATGAGAAAGGTAGTTGGCCAATCCTCTGCGTAATTTCGGTTCATCATCTGCAATTAAAATATTCATCTAGACCTCCTTATCGTTTTATAGTTTTTGTTAGGGGATGTTTTACAATCGCTGTAACTCCACCATCCTCATTAGGTACAATGCGTAGGTGATAGGAATCGCCAAAATGATACTTTAGTCGTTGGTTTACATTTGACAAGCCATAACCTACAACTAAGGGGGAAGACTCAAACATCCTACTTAGTTTTTGAAACTTTTCTTCAGTAATACCCTTACCATTATCTCGAACATGAATTTCTATATCGTCACCGCTTTGAAAAGCTTTTATATGAATTTCACCAAATTCTCCCTTTTCTTTTATTCCATGATAAATAGCATTTTCGATGAGTGGTTGCAATATTAGCTTGATAATAGAAGTATTAAGGAGTTTTTCATCAACATCAAAATCGTACTGGAAGGTTTTTTCATACCTCATACATTGAATAACAAGATAATTTTTTATATGATTCAATTCTTGTTCCAATGTAATAAACTCCCTACCTTCATTCAGTGATATCCTAAAAAATTCAGAGAGAGCATTTACCATTTTATATATTTCATGCTCATTAGCTTCAATTGCCATCCAACTTATTGTGTCCAATGTGTTATATAAAAAGTGAGGCTTTATTTGTTCTTGCAAAACTTGTAATTCTGCCTTTCTTTTTTGACTTTCTTTTTGTTCTACAATATTAAGAAGCTTTTTTATTTCCGAAATCATCTTATTAAAGCTATTACCAAGCTTTCCAATTTCATCATCATTGCCTTTTTCAAACGTTACAGATAAGTTACCGCCTTCAGCTTGTTTCATAAGGCTTTGTAGGTTTGTTATTGGATTTACCAATATACGATCAAAAATCTTTGAAAGTATAAATGCAAAGATAAGAGTAAGCACAAAAATAATAATGGTAGTAATAGTGAGCTTTGAAAAAACTTCTGTGATATCATCGTATTCAAAAACACCAATAATAGACCAATTGTTGGTTTCTATGGGGTTAGCCATAACTTGATATAATCGATTATTTATTTCTACAATGACTTTATCCTGTTGACCAAATAGAATATCTCTATTTTCAATCCTATGTACAATCTTATTTAAAGGAGCGTAAATTATATCCCCTCTTTGATCTACTACATAGAAAAATCCTTCACTTCCGAGCATCACAGGCGTTATTCGATTTTCTAATTCTTGCAAGGAAAAATCGAAAAGCAGTATTCCTACTGTAGAGCCATCCTCCTCTGTCAAGGCCTTGATAGCAGAAATTGTTTGACTTGTATCATAGTTTTGATCATTCACAAGGTTTCGACCTATAGGATTACTAATAAAAATAAGTTTATTAGGATTTGCAATAGCATATTGATGCCATACATCAAACGATAAAGGGTCTCGAGAGTACTTTTGCAAGCCAAGGGAAATATAATTATCATCAGCTTCAAAGACCATAGCACCTTGAACAGCTGAGTTACTAGATTTTAATATTTTTAAATAATCAAAAATTTCCTGAGTCGTTTCGATAGAATCATCACCATGGAGAAAAGCTTGTACGCTTTCTGATTGTTCTGCTAAATACAAAATTTGTGTCATTTCAGAAATATAAAATTTTGTTGCCAGTTCAACTTGCTTAAGCATTTGCTGTGTGTTTTCTGAAAGATTTTTTTCTATTTCGCGAAAGCTAACCGAACTTTGAATATAACCTAAAAAGAAAAACGGAATTAACAACAAGGCAAATACGTAGAGTAAGATTTTTTGTCTAATTGGCATCTTTGAAAAAATTCTCAAAACATCCTCATTTTTTTTACTAACTGAACTATATAATTTATCATTGGATAAATCAACCGGAATGTTTCTAAAATTACAAAAATAATTGTGAAAAATACAAACTTAAAATAAAACTTACATAAAATATCTAAAACATTTTAATTTTTTGCAAAAATCTCACACATTTTTATAAAGACTTATGAAGTTTTGTGAGTTATAATTTTGGGAATTGAGGTCATAACAATGATAGATACAATATTACAATTAGAAAATATAACAAAGACATTTCCTGGTGTAAAAGCACTCGACAATGTTAAACTCGATGTAAAAAGAGGTGAAGTTCATGCACTCATGGGTGAAAATGGGGCTGGTAAATCTACATTAATGAACATCATTTCGGGCTCATTACATCCAAACAGTGGTATCATTCGCTATGAAGGAAAGGAAGTTTCTATTCATTCTCCAACAGATGCACTAAAGCTTGGTATTGCAATGATTCACCAAGAACTACACTTAGTAGAAGAAATGAGTATTGCAGAAAACATTTATCTTGGGCGAGAGTTTTTAACTAAAGGAAAGTTTGTAGATTATAATGAAATGTATCGACAGGCAAAAATTGTTACAGATACACTTGACTTAGAGATTCCAACTGAAACTCCAGTAAAAGCACTTAGAACAGGTGAAAAACAGTTAGTTGAAATTGCAAAGGCCGTTTCAATAAATGCAAAGATAATTATTATGGATGAACCTACTTCAGCGCTTAGCAAAAATGAAACAGACTTTTTATTCAAGGTAATTAATGACTTAAAAGAAAAGGGTATTACATTTATCTATATAACCCATCGGATGGAAGAAGTATTCCAAATAACAGACCGAATAACCATTTTTAGAGATGGAACATATGTAAATACGGTAAACACAAAAGATACTACAAATGATGAATTAATAAAAATGATGGTTGGTCGTGAGGTAAAACATGGTGAACCTGAAAATTTCACACAAAATGAAATTGTGTTAGATATTAAAAACTTATCAGTAGCTTTTGATAAGGGAATGAAAAAGACAAGTTTGCATGATATTAGTTTTAACCTAAAAAAAGGTGAAGTTTTAGGAATAGCGGGTCTGATGGGAGCTGGAAGAAGTGAACTTTTTGAAACTCTCTTTGGTTTATATTCCCATCACAGAACAGGTACTATCAATCTTTTTGGAAAAAAAATTGCATTAAAGACGCCAAAAGATGCAATAAAAAACAAAATGGCTTTTTTAACTGAAGACAGAAAAGGGCAAGGACTTGTACTTGGCCGTTCTATTGGTGAAAACATGTCATTACCCATTCTTGAACAACTTTCGCCAAAAATGTTTATGAATACAAAACAAGAACAAAAATTGTGGCAAGAACAAATGGATAACACGAGAATAAAAGCTCCTACATTTCATACCCTTGCGGGAGCCTTATCTGGAGGGAACCAACAAAAAATAATTTTCGGTAGATGGCTTTTAACAGAACCTGAAATTTTATTACTCGATGAACCTACGCGAGGTATTGATGTTGGTGCAAAAAGTGAAATATACAAAATGATTTCTTCTCTCGCACAAAGCGGTAAAAGTATTATTGTTATATCTTCTGAATTGCCAGAATTACTCAGTGTATCAAATAGAATAATTACGCTTTGCGAAGGTCACTTAACAGGTGAATTTTCAAGACACGAAGCAAACCAAGAAAACTTATTAAAAGCAGCGACATTAACACAGGAGAAGAGACATGAACACGCTTAATAAAAATATTACGGGGAAAAGTATTTTACAGACAATTATGAGATTTCAAAGTCTGTTTGGTTTGGTAGCTATATTTATTATAGCATCAATTATTTGTGTAAGAAATGGAAGAAACCTTTTTTTATCTCCTATGAACTTAGCAAATATTTTGCGAGCCATTTCTGAAAACGGAATTATAGCAATAGGAATGACATTAGTTATATTAATTGGTGGAATTGATCTTTCTGTTGGAGCTATTTTAGGATTAACAGCAACGGTAACTGCAGACTTATTAGTACATCGAGGCCTATCGCTACCAGTAATGATGCTATTTGTTTTAATACTCGCTGCTGCATTCGGGGCATTCAATGGTATTGTTCACTCAAAATTGAGAATACAAGCCTTTCTTGTTACACTCGCATCGATGAGTATAGCCCGTGGTATTGCACGCTTCTGGTCTGGTGGTATTGGTATCCCTATTGCCTATGGAACAGAAGAAGGTTATGCTGACCCTGCTTTTGCCATTTTTGGTGAACGTATTTTTGGCATTCCTGTTCCCTTCATTTGTTTTTTAGTTATCATTATTGTTTTTGCAGTTTTGATGAAGTTTACGCGATTCGGTAGATATATTTACGCTATTGGCGGGAATGAAACATCAGCTTTCCTTTGCGGTATAAATGTTGCAAAAATAAAAATTCTTGTGTACACACTAGCAGGTGTTTTAGCAGGTTTTGCTGGTATTATTCACGCAGCGCAACTAAGCCAAGGAAGCCCTAATGATGGTACTGGATATGAACTTAATGCCATTACTGCCTGCGCAATTGGTGGAACTAGCATGTCTGGAGGTAAAGGAACCATAATTGGAACCGTTATCGGTGCCTTATTAATCGGTGTATTAGATAACATGCTTGGCCTTAAAAATATTGATGCCAACGTTCAGATGGTTGTAAAAGGTTTCATTATAATTATTGCAGTTGTTTTACAACAGCAAAACAAAAAGTAAATTAGAATTGTATAATTCTAAAAATAGAAAGCTCAGAAATGAGCAAAAGGAGAACTATATGAAAAAAGTGTTAGCGATAGCGTTAACAATGGCAGTATTAGTTACTACTGTTTGGGCAGGTGGTTCAGGAGAATCATCAGGAGAAAAAAAATACTTAATCGGTATGTCACAATGTAACTTGGGTGAACCATGGCGTGTAGCTATGAATGATCAACTTGCAGCTGCAGCAGAAAAATATCCAGAATTTGAAATTGTATTTTCAGATGCAGCACAAGACAACTCTAAACAAGTTGCAGATGTTGAAAACTTCATTACACAACAAGTTGACTTACTTATTATTTCACCAAACGAAAGTAAGCCTCTTACAGCTGTTGTAAAAAAAGCTTACGATGCAGGGATTCCTGTTATTGTTCTTGACAGAAGAGTTGATGGGGATGCATTCACACAATTCATTGGTGCTGACAACGTTCTTATTGGACGAACAGCAGGTGAATTTGTTGCAAAAACTTTGGGTGCTGAAGGCGGAAAGGTTGTTGAAATCCGAGGTCTTGAAGGTACAAGTGGTCAAGTAGAAAGAAGAAATGGATTCCTTGAAGGTATTGAATCAAATCCTAACATTGAAATCAT
>CAYJHL010000101.1:0-7075 GCA_964369585.1 uncultured Treponemataceae bacterium
TGATTTATTTATTCGTGGAAACTGTGACCAAATGGGATTTAGCTTAGCTATGCTTTCATATGGTATGACCGATTTTATGTGTGATCTTTTAGATGAAGACTTAGAAAGCGATATATTAGAACTTATTGATCGAGCAACAGATGTTCATATTGAATATCACAGACTAATGAACCAAGCAGGCGCACATATTACTAGTTTTGGTGATAGCTCTTGTGGTCCCGACTTAATTAGTCGTGATACATATCTTAAATATGGGTTTCCGTTCCATAAAAAACTAGTTTCAGCGTTGGAAAAAGAGAATATTAAAACAATGTGTCATATATGTGGTAACTTAGATAATATCCTAGAAGATATAGTCGATGCAGGATTTCCTTCAATAGAGATAGACTATAAAACTAACATTGTGAGAGCTGCTGCAATTATGAAAGGAAAAAGCATTATGTCTGGTTCTATTGACCCTTCAGGAATCTTGTATTTTGCAAAGCCTGATGAGGTTAAAGTAGCAACACTTGAAGTACTAGATGCGTTTAACGGTGAAAACATGATTGCTTGCTCAGGATGTGCGTTGCCTGCAGGAGCACCTACAGAAAATATTAAAACATTTGTGGAAACAGTAAAAAATTGGAGTAAAAAATGAGTAAAAAAGAAGGTATAACTTTGAGAACCAGCTTAGCTGAAAAAGGACGCTGGTTTATACACAAACAAGAAAGTAGTATTATTATTGCTACTGTATTGTATATGATTTTTGTTGCCTCAGTAAATCCTGTATTTATATCATCAGGGAATATGTTTAATGTGCTTAAAACAATGGGATATACTCTTATAACTGTTGTTGGAATGTCTCTTATATTGCTAACTGGTGGTTTGGACTTATCTGTTGGGTCAGTATTGGCTCTTGGCGGAATTATTACCGGCTTAGCATGCCAAGCCGGTCTTCCTGTTCCAGTTTCAATTCTTCTAGGTGTAGCAACTGGGTGTGGAATTGGCCTTATTAACGGTTTTATTATTGTGAAGGCAGGCGTTCCACCGCTCATTGTAACGCTGGGTATGCAGTATGCTGCTAGAGGTTTAGTTTCTGTTATAACAAAAGGTGTTCCTATTTATCCTTTGCCAGAAGGCTTAATGCAAATTGATAGGGCAAGAGTATTTAATATTCCGCTTGTTGTTATTGTTGCTATTTGTATTGCTATAATTGGTCATATAGTATTAACTAGAACCCCTTTCGGTAGGGCGGTTTACGCACTAGGTGGAAATGAAGAAGCAGCACGTATTTCAGGTATTGATACACGCAAAACAAAAATGTCTGTATATGTTATTACTAGTACGTTGGCAGCCTTGGCTGGTGTGTTTATGTCTGCAAGACTTGGTTCTGCTGAAGCTTCAGCTGGTAGTGGATATGAATTAACGGTTATTTGTGGTGCTATTATTGGTGGTATTTCTACTTTCGGTGGTATGGGATCAATTATAGGAGCTGCAATTGGTGCTTTCTTTATGGAAGTTTTAACAAACTCACTTACATTAATGCGTATCTCTGTATACTGGCAAAATTTAGTAGTTGGTGTAATTTTAGTATTAGCAGTATTTTTGGATCAATATAAAAGAAATCTTATATTGCGTAATTCAATTAAAGGTAAAAAATAGAGGTATTCGGTGGATAACGCAGAAGTTGTACTATCGGTACAAAATATTACAAAGCGATTTTTAGGAACTGTTGCCCTTAAAGATGTCTCGATGCAATTACATAAAAATGAGATTCTAGCAGTGATGGGAGAAAACGGAGCAGGGAAATCTACTTTAATGAAAATTTTAAGTGGGTCATACCCTTGCACAGAATACGACGGGGTGATAACTCTTGGTGATCATCACTGTAGTTTTCATTCACCATCAGATTCTGAAAAAGTTGGTATTGCAATGATATACCAAGAGCTCCAATTAGAATTAGATTTAACTGTTGCCGAAAATATTTTGCTCGGAAGGCTTCCTTTAACAAAAATGGGCTTAATAGATTGGGCTAAAGCTAATGTCATCGCAAGAGACGTTCTTGATCGCATTCATGCTGACATTGATGTAAAAACTACAGTTCGTAGTTTGAGCCCATCAATGCAACAGTTAGTATGTATAGCAAGAGCATTGGTGCGAAACCCCAAAATTCTTATTCTTGATGAACCTACATCGGTGCTTACTGAAGGTGAAACAAGAAAGCTTATGACAATTTTACATGAATTAAAAAAAGATGGACTTTCTTGTATTTACATTTCCCATAAACTGGATGAAGTATTTGAAATAAGTGATAGAATGGTAATTCTACGCGATGGTTACTATATTAGTGAGTATCATAAAGCTGATGGATATAATAGTACGGTAGTAATAGAAGATATGATTGGCCGTTCTATAGATGTTATCTATCCAACAATGGAACGTACTATTGGTGAAGAGGTAATGAGACTTGAAAACTTTACGGTTCCTCATCCTTTTGCGTATGGTAAAAACATAATTGAAAATGCATCCTTATCGCTTAATAGAGGCGAGATTTTGGGGCTAGTTGGACTTGTAGGATCAGGACGCTCAGAATTAATAAATGCACTTTTTGGTACAATTCCAAAAATCTCTGGAGATTGCATTTTAGAAGGCAAAAAAGTAATTATAAAAAATCCGAAAGATGCAAAAAAACATGGCATCGGACTTCTTACAGAAGATAGAAAGAAAAATGGCTTTATTGGCGCTATGTCTATTGCACATAATATGACACTTACGTTTTTGAAACAAATTACTGACGGAATTATGATAAATAAGAAAACAGAAAAGGCAAAGGTTTCTGAGTATTTTAATACGTTAAGGATTAAAGCTCCTAGTGCAGAAACACTTATTTCAAGTTTATCTGGGGGGAACCAACAAAAGGTAATTTTGGCAAAGTGGCTAATAACTGATTTAAAAATACTTTTGCTCGATGAACCTACTCGCGGTATTGATGTAGGGACAAAATCAGAAATTTATAAGCTAATTCTTGAACTTGCTTCTAAAGGTATTAGTATTATTATGATTTCTTCTGAACTTCCAGAAGTTCTTGCAATGTGTGATAGATTTGTTGTTTTAGGAAAAGGAACTGTTCAAACAGTAATGAACAAAGACGAAGCAAATGAAGTTTCACTTCTAAGGGCTGCGTCAAATACGTAATGGCTTTAACACTTATGTGTTGCAATATTATGAAGTGTGCAATAAAGAAAATGCACATATAACAAGAAGGAGAAAAATATGAAAAAAGTTGTAAAGCTTTTAGCTGTTGCTCTACTCATTTCAATGGTAGGTGCTCCAATGGTTTTTGCAGGTGGTGCAAAAGATTCAGGAAGTTCTGAGGATAGTATGCATTTTGTATATGTTTCACCTCTTTTAGCTCATCCTGTTTGGCTTATTGCAAAAGATGGTTTTGACCAAGCAGTTGCTGAATTAGGTATTCAAGGTGACTGGGTAGGACCACAAGGTATTTCACCTGAAGAAATGGCAAAATTAATTGAAACTGCTGTTGCACAACAAGCAGACGCGATTATTACACAAGGTCTTGTTCCTGCAAACCCTGTTAATTATGCAATTGATGCGGGTATTCCAGTTCTAGTTGTAGATTCAGACATTCCTGATACAGATCGTTTAGCTTTCTTTGGTAAAGATGTAAACAAGCAAGCAGAATTACTTCTTGGTGCAGTTGAAGAAAAATTAGGTGCTAACACACCAATTAAAGCGTCTATTCAAGTTGCTGCATTAAACTATAAAATTGCGCATGATCAAATTGATGCAATTGAAAAAGCATTTGCAAACCACGCTGGCGGATTCGAATTGGTAAGTATTACTGAATCAAAATCTGATAAAATGAAAGCAACTACTGAGTGGCAAAATACATTCAAAACATACCCTGAAATTAACGTTGCTATTAACTTAGCTGCTGAAGCAGGTCCTGCCTGTGCAAACGTAGCTGCAGAAATGGGTATTCGAAATGATGTAGCTATCTATGGTGTAGACGATGTTGAAGAAACATTAAACTTAGTACGTGAAGATGCACTTGATGGTACAATTGTAACTTCATTCTTTAACTATGGTTATCAAGCTGCATACTGGTTGTATCAACACATCACTGAGGGAAAAACTCCTACAAATGTTCTCAATGATGCAGGAACAATTATTGTTACCAAAGAAAATGTTGAAACTTACGGTGATGCATTAAAAGAAAAAGTTGATTTATAATTAAACTTTTCACCGGAATTCATTTGGATTCCGGTTTATTTTTTTTTATATACCCAGTATACTACCTACGTGTTATATTTCCCCTTTAAAGTAAAAAGTATAAAGTCTCGTTTGCTCCTTTATAGCGTACTTCTATTTATATTTATTATTGGAGTTGTTAGTTTTTCTCGTCAAAGCGAAGTTAGGTCTTTGAAAAGAGCATATGATTTTTCTATGGAGTATAGCACACTTGATTTGTTTTATTCGGAAGTCCATCATACTGATGAAGCTGCAAGAGCTTTTTTATATATACCGTCTGAACAATCTTTTAATTTATATTCTCTTCATTTTGAAAAAGCTTCATTTTTAATTGATGCTCTTTTAACTATGGATGGCTTACAGGTACATAATTGGCGACTAAAATTGTTGCAAAATATGCTTTTTACCTATGATGACATATTTTTATTGTTAAGTAAAAATACACCAGATAGTTTAGATGATTATCAAGTGCATTACGATTTTTTGGTAAATACAGCTCAAAATATACTTGGAACAGCGACGCAATATTATGCTCTTCTTACCGGTACAATGACAGAGTCAAATACTGCTTCCTTAATTGCATGGGAAAAGCAATCATTACTCTATTTTATAGTAATAATTATAGTTGTTTTAGCAGGAATAATTTTTTCAATAAAAAGCATTAATCTTATTACAAAACCTATTGGACAGATTGTAAATAATATTAACCTAATAAAGGGTGGCCAATTTAATTTTGATGAAATAAAAAGTGTAGATAGAGAAATACAAGTGCTTACTGATGCTTTTTCAGATATGGCTCACGAAATAGATAAGCATGTACTAAGCATAAAGCAAAACAGTGAGTTAAAGAACGAGCTACTAAAAACAGAAAATGAAAATTTGCGTATAAGCCGCCTTCTTACACAAACAGAATTAAAAGCCTTGCAAGGCCAAGTAAATCCACATTTTTTCTTTAATACCTTGAGTATGGTTTCAAAGATGGCATATATTGAAAATGCTTACCAAACAAGTGAGATGATGGAAACTGTTGCAGACCTTATGCGATACAGCTTAGATTATTCAAGTAGAACATCAAATCTTTTTGGAGAGATAGAGTGTTTAAAAAATTATTTGAAAATACAGAGAAAAAGATTTGGGCATCGTTTGAACTTTGCTGTCAGCTTGGCTCAAGATATTCCAAATATTGATATGCCTGGAATGATTTTACAGCCCTTGGTGGAGAATGCAATAGTACATGGTGTTGGAAATATGACATCTGGAGCAACTATTTTGATAAATGCTTACCACGATAATAGGTGTGTTTATCTTGAGGTAAGCGATAATGGGATTGGAATGGAACAAGATATTGTTAATGCAGTTCTCGCAAGAGAAGATGTTCCTCCTAGCCATGCAGAAACAAAGGGCTCTGGCATTGGGTTGCAAAATGTTATTAAACGGCTAGATATGTTTTTTACTGGTGCTCAGGAGATTCTTATTCGTTCGGAATGTGGTTGTGGTACAGCAATAATTATTACACTTCCACTATCTAGAGGAGGTGAGTGTGTATAATTTATTAATTGTTGAAGATGAACCAATAGAACGACAAGGCATAAAGCTTATGGTAGAGAATAACTGTAGTGATATTTCTGCCATAAAAGAAGCAGAAAATGGTTTAGTAGCGTTAGAGTTAATAAAGAGTTATTCAGCAGATATCGTGATGATGGATATTAATATGCCGGGCTTGAATGGGTTAGAAACAATTCGGGAAATGAAAAAAATCTGTGACTCTAGCCATTTTATAATATTAACTTCTCATGAGAGTTTTTCCTTTGCCTATGAAGCAATTCAGCTAGGGGTAGAAGATTATATTTTGAAGCCCGCAAAAATATCTAGACTCATGCAAGCAATTGATGACGTGATAATAAAAATAGAAAAAGAAAAAAGGCGAACGCAGAAAGCTACCAGCTTGCAATCACAGGTTGAAACCATTCGCCCAGTCATAGAAAAAAAACTGCTAAATGATATTGTATTAAATGTAAACGCTGACTCGTATAAAGCTCAAATTGCATTTTTGGAGATTAATGCAAGAATGGCATTTTGTATTGCTATAGGGGCTGAAAATTTATATATGATAGATATTGACTTGTTAAAAACCGAATTAAGTTCTGTTGGAGTTCAGTGTATTAGCGATTTTATTCAACGTTCTCTAATTCTTTGTGTGTTTTGTGAAACTGAAATAGATCATGTTCAGATTAAAGATCGTGTTTCTTTTATTCAGTTAATTCTTCAGACAAAATGTAATATTTTTGATAGTGAAATA
Source organism: uncultured Treponemataceae bacterium (assembly GCA_964369585.1). GTDB lineage: Bacteria > Spirochaetota > Spirochaetia > Treponematales > Treponemataceae > CAYJFX01. The sequence goes on from CAYJHL010000101.1 coordinate 6,551, forward strand.
GGAGTGAGTGCCAGCTGTGTTAATTTGGAACATATGCACATAGCATATAAGCAAGCTGAATCTGCAAAAAAAGAAGTTATCAAGGGTGATGAAACTGTTTGCTTTTATGTCGCAGATATGAATAAAGGAGAGGTGACAGTATCAGAAAAAGGTACTACTGCTGTTTCGAAAAATTTGGTAGGAAGAGCTCTTGAATATATAAATGAAGGTTATAAAAATAATATTTCATTAAATACCGTTTCTGAAGATCTTTCTATTTCTCCGTACTATCTCAGTAAACTTATTAAAAAGCATACAGGAATTAATTTCCCCGATTTAATAAATGAAAAAAGAATTGTAGCATCAAAAAAATTATTGTCGGGTAAAATGAGCATAAAAGAGATTGCTTACACTGTTGGTTTTCAAGATCAAAATTACTTTGCTAAAACGTTTAAAAAACATACAGGCATGACACCTACAGAATATAAAGACTTGCAAAAAAAATAAATTTCTACTGTTTTACAGTTCTTTTAACTTCTCTTCTGT
>CAYJHL010000102.1:0-6908 GCA_964369585.1 uncultured Treponemataceae bacterium
CTATTAGTGACCTTTCACGCGGTTGTTCTATTGATGAAATTGTTACAACATCAGCAATAACATTGGTACAAGCTGGAAAATAATTAACAATTAATAATGAATAATGAATATTAAATAATTAATAATTGTTAGGTATTTAACCAGCACATAGGTAAGCCTGTATATAATACCGGTAAGCCTATGTGATTTTTTTTATTCTTGAGAAAGTAAAAAAAAAGCGTGCAAGGAAGGTGGGGTTTTAGGGGCGGAAACCTGCGCTTCGCAATTAGCTGGTGTCTGCCCCTAATAAAACGTTTTTAAATACAAAGAAATTTTAAAGTTTAAAACGGACTGTTAAGTCTAGTAGAATTTAACAGTTAGATTAGTTTTGCCTTTGCAGGCTTATTGACATAAAATATTGTTTTATGATATACTCATAAAACAGCTTGGGACCGTAGCTCATCCGGATAGAGCAATTGCCTTCTAAGCAATAGGTGGGGGGTTCGAGTCCCTCCGGTCCCGCAAAAGCATCGCAAGTTCGCGATGCTTTTTTATTTTTTTTTAAAACTTCTGAATACCTATTATTGACATATAGAAATTCTACATTTATAATATACTATAGGGAGTTATTATTGAAAAAACCTAAATACCTCGTTATTATTGTGTGTTCGTTTGTGTTGCTTGCTTGGGTATTGACTTCTGTTATACTTTTTTTCAAAAGCTCTTTGCAAATTGAAACTGATCGAGTAAATACTAATTTTTTTAACATTACTCAAAATAATATTCATACTCTTAATGTAATATTTTCTGAATATGCAACCACAATGATCATAGCTGCACATGCTATAGTTGAAAATCCAAAATACTCAGATGATGAATTACTTCTTGCTTTTTTACAGGAAATTAATACAGCAGGCAGGTTTTTATGCGTTAGTTTCCATAGCCCTGGTAGGTCCTTTGCCTCATCCGGTCTTGAATATCATGAATATCAAGGTGAAATGGGGTATGAGCGGTTTTCAGAAACTGAAGTATCTATTTCAGATGCATATTATGATCCTACGTATGGAGAGTCTATTGTTGCTTTACGCATACCATTAAAAGAAAGCAACACAGAATCTTATCTTGTTGCAAAGGTGAGTATACTTGCATTATCTCGTTTACTTGATAATAGTTTTATTACAAATGGCGGATACTATCACATAATTGATGAAAATGGTAGTTACATTGCAACGTCAGATTCAGGTAATGAAGTTGCAATGGAGTTTTCTTTTTATGAAGCAATGTCGCTGTTAGAATATATGCCAGGATATTCTGAAGGGCAGTTTTTGCAAAATGTAGCTAATAAATCATTAGGGGTTATTGAATATTCCTATGAAGGAAACAGCCGCAATATGTATTATATGTTTACTGGTATTAACGACTGGATTCTTACCACTATAATTCCTAAAGATGTTATTCGTTCTTTTGCCCAAAGCCATCAAATAGCAACCTTTTATTTAGTCTTATCCATACTAGTAGCAATGGGTTTTATTATCGTATGGGTAGCCTATTCAGAAAAGAAAAATCAGGCAAAAGTACAACTTATGTATGACTCTATAAAATCACTTGCTGAAAAAGCACAAAAAATTATTGTAGAGTGGGATTATAAAACTCATACATTAACATCTTTATCCGAATATAAATCTGTGTTTGGAAGGGATCTTATTCTAACCGACATTAGAAAGAATATTCTAAACAGTGATATATTCCATAAAGATGATGCTTCGTTAGTGACAGAGATGCTCAAACATGTTAAGCGAGGAGAATCTATAACTAATGAGCGCATTAGAATACGGCATAAAGATGGTACTTATATTTGGTGCTTATTTGATTCTACTGTTGTAAAAAGTACAAAGGGTGAACTATTAAAAGCTTTTGCTTTTATTGAAAATATCGATTCAGAAGTTCGCCACACAGAAAAACTTAAAAATTCTGCACAGAGAGATGCACTTACAGGCCTTTTCAATAAAGCACAAACAGAAGAACTCATTATACGAGAGCTTGAAGATTTGGGCAGTAAACTTGGAGCCCTCTGTATTATAGACTTTGACAATTTTAAGCTTATCAATGATACTTTTGGTCATCAAAAAGGCGATGAAGTTTTAAAAGAGGTAAGTGCAGGACTTCGTACCATATTTAGAAGCGATGACATTATTGGGCGCATAGGTGGTGACGAGTTTTTTGCCTACATTAAGCACATCGACACCATTGATGATGTAAAGAAAAAGGCAAAAACTGTTTGTGAAACTCTAAAAAAAACTTACACCGAAAATGAAAGCAGTGTAGACATAACCTTTAGTATTGGTATAGCTCTTGCACCCAAACATGGCATCACTTTTACCGAACTATATAGTTTTGCAGACAAAGCCCTGTACAAAGTAAAGAACTCTGGCAAAAATAATTATTTAATTTACAGTGGCAAAGAATAGGGAACAAGTTTCTTAATTCATGCGCTACTTCTCGTTGAATGTAAGCGGAATTATAGCGAGCTTATAAAAATTAACGCAAAAATACTACAAATAATCATCTTCATACCAGTTCCAAGTAAAAAACCTAAAAATGATGCCCAAGCAGATGACAGTGCTTTTTTTGTATCTTTTCGGTCATGAATCAATTCACCAATAAAAGCTCCAAGTAAAGGACAAAGAATAATACCAACAGGTGCAAAAAAGATACCTGTAAAAATACCAATACTAGATCCAATAAGTCCTGCCTTCGTTCCGCCTTTCTTTTTAGTGAGCCAAACGGGTGCTATGTTGTCGAGAACGGTAATTATACCAGCAATACATGCTGTAATAATCAGCATTGTTACAGAAATACTAGAATCATCAATTGGAAGCAATAATAAAAGTGAAGCCCATGCAAGTGGAACTCCAGGAATAACAGGTAAAAGGCATCCAATAAAGCCTGTAATTAACAATAAAATTCCTAGTATTACATACATTATTTCCATTAGTTTTCCTTTAAAGTTGTTTTACTTTGCATCGTGAAATTGTATTTTGTATTGCATAGGAGAGATTCCCATTACCCGCTTAAAAACCTTTGTAAAATAGCTTTGATCTTCGAACCCACACATAAGGGCAATATCGGTTAGTCTGTATCTATCTGTCCAAATAAGCTCACAGCTTCTTTCAATTCTGATTGTATTTAATACATGTATAAATGTTGTCCCTGTTTCTTGTTTAAAAATACGACTAAAATATACAGGTGATAAGTAAATTCTTTTAGCTACATCTTCAAGTGTAATTTTTTTATTATAATTTTCATTAAGATAGCTGATTGTTTTTCTAATTATATGTGCATGTTTTTCCTCTGAATATTTAAAAACAGAGTCAACAATTTTTTCCATAGTTGTAAAAAGCCAAATGCTAAGGTCATCAATTGTCTTAAATTGCTGTATAATTTCAAAATAGCTTGAACTATCTTGCAGAGATTTTTCTACATTTACGCCTGTTTCAATTGCGCTTCTGTTTATAAGTATAATTAATTCATATATGCGAGCTTTTGTTGTAATAATATTGCCACCAGCTGCAAAGAAAATATACCCTAACAATTCATTTAATATCTTTCTTGCCTCTTGTTTATCACTTCGAACAACTGCTCTCAAGAGTTCCTTTTCTTTGTTATATGGATAGGATGGGTTATCACTTTCGGATTTTAAGCGCATCACATAAGGTGCAATTTGTCCTTGAATTAATTCACTTTGTTGCACTTTAAGCATTCTTTCAACTGAGGAAGCATCATTCAAAAAAGTTGATACCATAAATAAAAGTGATGAAAGTGCATTTACTCGTTCGGGATATGCTACAGGAATATCAATTAGTTCTTTTTCTAGTACTGCAATAATATTTTCACTCATTAATCTTTCATCTCGTAAATCACATTGTACAAAGTCTTGTGGATCAACCATTAAGAAAGGGCCTACGGTTATTTTAGCCTTTGTACCTTCTACTCCAATTATAGGAGATACAAAGCATGCTAAGCCTAAAGGGCAAAAATAAATATATTTCCCTCCGAATCGCTCAGCAGAAGTCATTCCGTAAATATGGGATTGCACGCAGTTTTCCTTTGGGCTTCCCGCAATGGTACAAAGTTTGCAAAAATCACAACTATATCCACATGCATAAAGAATAGACCCCTGTGTATCAGAAACTGTGCAACCTAAACCTGTAGCGGTGGTAAATGTTTGTGCACAACTTTCAACTAAGCCTGTATCGAAATCAGAATGCGTAATTATATCTGAAGTTTTCATAGACACAGTATACAATTTTTTGGTACTTTTGTAAAGAAAGTAGAAAAAGTACCAAAAAAATATGCTTTTTGCAAGTGATGTACAAAGTTTCATATTAATATACATCAATACTATATTTAAGAAGAAGAGTAGGGAGCTATTATGGAACTATTACAAAACATTTCAGAGCTTTTACAAAAAGGTAAGGCAAAAGACGTAAAAGAATTGGTACAACAAGCTATTGACCAAGGTATTCCAGTAAAACAAATTTTAGATGAAGGGCTTCTTTCAGGGATGTCAGTTATTGGTGAAAAATTCAAAAATAACGAAGTATTCGTACCTGAAGTTTTAGTAGCTGCACGTGCTATGAACATGGGTGCTGCTTTGTTGAAACCATTATTAAGTGAAGCTGGTGTTGAAGCAAACGGAAAAGTATGTATAGGGACAGTAAAAGGTGACCTTCATGATATTGGTAAAAACCTTGTAAAAATGATGATGGAAGGAAAAGGTTTAGAAGTTATTGACTTAGGAACTGATGTTACTCCTGAACAATTTGTAGAAACTGCAATTAATGAAAAATGTGATATTATTGCTTGTTCAGCACTTCTTACTACTACTATGAATGTTATGAAAGACGTTGTAGAAAAAGCTGAAGAAGCTGGAATTCGTGACAAGGTTAAAATTATGGTTGGCGGTGCACCTGTAACACAAAACTTCTGTGAACAAGTAAACGCTGACTACTATACACCAGATGCTGCAACTGCTGCTGATAAAGCAGTTGAAATTTGCAAGAAGAGTGCTTAATTGTTGATGTGTAATAGTTTTAATAATTCATATATTTGCTATTACACATAAAAGTTTATAGGGTTTGATTCCCTGTAAACTTTTCACTAAAATTTAATTTCAAGATATTTTAAGATTCTCAATAAAAAGTTTTATAACTTAATTTTATGGGAGTGGTGTATCTTGAGGTACATGTGACCGAAAAAGCCTTAGTAAAAAGGCTCATTAAAGGAGGAATGATAAAATAACCTCCCTGTTATTTTATCATTTGCAAAAGCTTAAGCATTGCTTGTGCTTTTGCTCGTTCGCGACCTCCATGTCGCGCCGCTAACGCGGAGTTTTTATAGGAGAAAAAAATGTCTAAAGAATTATTATTTAAAGCACTACGCCATGAAAAATTAGAGAGAGCTCCATGGGTACCCTTTGCAGGAGTACATGCTGGTCTTTTAACAGGCGCTGATGCAACTAAAGTACTTACCGATGAAGAAGCTCTTGTACAATCTTTATTAGAAGTTAATCGTTTATATAAGCCAGACGGTCAACCTGTTGTATTTGATCTTCAACTAGAAGCAGAAATTTTAGGTTGCGATCTTGTGTGGACACATGATGGACCACCTTCAGTTGCAAGTCATCCACTTGAAGAAACAATGACTGTTCCTTGCGATTGTAAACTTCCTACAAAAGATTCAGGTCGTCTTCCATTAGTTCTTTCCGCTATGAGAAGAATGAAGGAAGCTGTGGGAGAAACAACTGCACTCTATGGTCTTATTTGTGGTCCATTTACATTGGCATCTCATCTTCGTGGAAACGATATTTTCATGGATATGTATGATGATGAAGACTACGTAAAAGAGCTTCTGGACTTTTGTGTAAAATGTGCAAATGCAATGAGTGATATGTTTATAGAAGCTGGAATGGATGTTATAGCAGTTGTTGACCCTCTTGTATCTCAAGTATCTACAGATCACTTTGAAGAGTTTTTAACAAAACCTTTCACAGAAGTTTTTGAACATATAGCAGAAAAAAAGGCATTTAGTTCATTCTTTGTATGTGGTAACGCTACAAGAAATATTGAAGCCATGTGTAAAACAAAGTGTGATTCAATTTCTGTTGATGAAAATGTTGATGTTGTGGCTGCTAAAAAGATTACCGATCAATACAATGTTGCAATTGGAGGAAACATTCCTCTAACAGCAGTTATGCTTCATGGTAATCAACAAGACAATATGAAATATGTTGTTGAGCTTTTAGACCAAATTGAAGATAAAACAAACTTTATTATTGCACCAGGGTGTGATATGCCGTATGCAACTCCAATTGAAAACACAATCGGTGTTGCTCAAGCAGCGATTGAAACAGACATGGTGCGCGATATGGTAAAAAATTATGTATCAGAAGATATTGATATTGATGTTGAATTGCCTGATTATAAAAACCTATCGAAACCATTATTAGAAGCAACAACGCTTGATAGTGCAACATGTGCTGCATGTACCTATATGTGGGGAGCCGCAACAGACGCAAAAGACTATTTTGGCGATAAAATTGATGTAGTTGAGTATAAGTTTACTGAAAAAGAAAACATTGCGCGTTTTAAGAAAATGGGAGTAACTAATTTACCTGCCATTTATATTAACGGTGAGCTTGCATTCTCTTCAATTATTCCAAGCAAGGAAGAGTTGAAAGCAGCTATAGAAAAATATATGTAATAATTACGAATTATGAATTACGAATGCCTATGAGGCGGGTAAACTGTCATAAGATTTTTCTCTTGTGGCAGTTTTCTTTTAGGGTGACAAAATGGAATTATTTTTAATAACGGGTTTTTTGGGGGCGGGTAAAACCACCTTTTTAAAAAACTTTGTAAAACAATTTG
>CAYJHL010000103.1:0-6888 GCA_964369585.1 uncultured Treponemataceae bacterium
TTACAGCTATTGTAAAAGAATGCGAAATTCTTTCAACTGGAGACTTTACAGGAGCTTCACCGAGCTTTGATACCGAGGAAGCACAATCCATTGCGGATGGCTTAAATCAAATTCGAAACAGCATGACAAGTTTAGTACAATCTATGTATGAATCAACAAGTGCAATAACAAATGAAAATGGTAAACTCATCGAATCGACACAAAGGTCGCTTACAAGCACTCAAGAAGTTGAAAACTCTGTAACATCCATGACAGGTGAGATTGTCGATTTTATGAATGCATCCAGTGAAGCCGTTGGTTCAATTGAAGAGTCTGTGGATAACTTAAATACTCAAATTGCTAAACAAGGCACATTTTTAGAAGATTCATCAAGTGCCATAAAAGAAATGAGTGAAAATATCAGTTCTATTGATAGAAGCACCATTTCTATGAGCGAACTTGTAAGTCAATTAGTAAAAAACATTGAAGAAGAACATAATTACATACAAGAAACAGGATCTAAACTGCAAGACGTAAGCAGAAGCTCTCTTTCACTCGTTGAAATAAACGAACTTATCGCAAGTGTCGCAGAACAAACAAACCTTTTGGCTATGAATGCAGCAATTGAGGCAGCCCACGCTGGAGAGGCTGGAAAAGGATTTGCTGTTGTATCTGATGAAATTCGAAAGCTAGCTGAAACAACCGCAAGCCAATCAAAAAATGCAAGCAGTGTAATTGCATCGATAAAAGCACTATTAGAAGAAATAGTACAATACTCTGAAAAACTAAGCAGTGCAGCAAATATCACCATGGAAGGCATAAATCAAGTTTCTCAGATTACACTAGAAGTAAAGAATGCTATGCAAGAGCAATCGATTGGTTCGAGGCAAGTTTTTGAAAGTATGGTAGGCGTTGATGAAATTACAAATAAAATAAAAGAAAACGCATCAACCATTTTAGGTATTACGAAACAAACAAAAGAGTCTGATGAAGATGCAAATAATCATCTAATGGAATTAATTAAGAAAATTAAAACTGATATTAGTACTATTACTGCATCGGCAAATACTGTAGTAATTGGAGTAGACTCTGGAAAAGGAAGTATAGAAAAGCTTAATGAATCTGTGTCGCAGTTTATTATTGAGAAATAAAAGCACAGAATTGATAATTCGAGTAGTTCACTCCCGTGAGCTACTCTTTTTTTTTATAAAAAAACATGTTTTTTTTTAAATTTAACCTACATTTGTTTGATTTTAAACATTTGTTATGTTATACTCCATATAATAAACCAAAGGAAGGTATAAATATGAAACAATCATTATCATTTCGAATCATGCGGATCACCGTATGTATGCTAATTTTCGTTGTCGCAATTGTGGCTGGTATTTTTATATACAGCGCGGAACAAACACTTGCTAAAAACATTGAAGACTCAATTGATATTACAACAGAGTTACTTGAAAAAAGTATAGAATATCATCTTAGTCCATCTATCGACTTACTTCTTACGATAAGCGCAATATCAAAAACAGAACCAAACTTAACAGATCTGGAAGCTATGCTTGTAGAATTGCTACATCAAAATAAAAATATTCTTGATGTATATTTCGCAAGTCTAAACCCCTTAGTGCAAGAAAGCGCTTTTTATATTACAGGTTCGGGAGAGCAACCTAATTATAACTGGGATCATACAAAAGAACAGTGGTTTTTAGAAGCGATCAATGCAAATGGAGAGCTAGCCTTTTTAGATCCACACATAGATGATAAAACAGGTGAAAATGTTATTACAATTTCAGAGCTTGTATTTAATTCGAACTCTAATCCCGAAGGGGTTGTTGCCATTGATGTCTATTTAGATAGTCTGATAGACATAACTGAAAGCAGAAAAGTGTCTGTAAATTCCTTTAGTGCTGTTTTAAATGAAAAAGGTAACTTTATTACAAACTTTAATAGAGACCTAATTGGTGAATATATAGACAAAGACGAAAAAATGCTAAGCCACCTCGATGCATTTCTCATAAAAACACGCACTCTTACATTTTATAATGATCAATACATTTGTGTAACACCGGTTGAGCACACTCCTTGGACTCTTGTTTTTGCGGGTCCCATGAAGGACTTATATGGAGATTTATATTTTTTAGTTACCCTATCTGTTTCTGTTGCACTAGGCATCATTATTATGGGCTGTATTTATACCCGCTTTATTAGCAAAAGAATAAGCAAACCTTTTGCCACTATCTCTACTGAATGCCATATTCTTTCTACTGGAGATTTTACAGGAAAATCATGTGATTGTAATACGCATGAAGCACAAGTAATTGCAGAAGGGCTCAATCAAGTAAGAGAAAAAATGACAGCCTTAGTAAAATCACTGTACAAGTCAACTAATACAATTAAAGATGTTAATAATGACTTAATGGATTCAACACATAGCTCACTTGAAAAAGTTGAAAAAGTTGAACAATCTGTAGGTTCAATTGCAACTGATATAACAGGTATTATGAATGACATAAGCACAGCAGTAGAAGAAATTGAAAAATCAATTGATCAATTATCAAGTCAAATTTCAAGACAAAGCTCTTATTTAGAAGATTCATCAAGTGCTATAAAAGAAATGTCTGAAAGTATTTCTTCAATTGATAGAAGCACTCTTACAATGAGTGAACTTGTCACTCAGCTTGTGCAAAATGTTGAGCAAGAACATACATATATTTCTGAATCAACAAGCAAACTTCAAGACGTAAGTCGAAGCTCCATTGACTTAGTAGAAATAAATCAACTTATTTCAAATATTGCTTCCCAAACAAATCTCCTAGCAATGAATGCCGCTATAGAAGCTGCTCATGCAGGGGATGCTGGCAAAGGATTTGCAGTGGTATCAGATGAAATACGGAAACTAGCAGAAACAACTGCGGCGCAATCAAAAAATGCAAGTGATGTAATAAGTACAATTACGTTATATATAAATGATATTGTAGAGTTTTCTGATCAGCTTACTAATGCCGCAAATACTACGATGACCGTAATCAAGCAAGTATCTCAAATTACAGAAGAAGTGAAAAATGCAATGCAAGAGCAATCTATTGGGTCTAGACAAGTATTTGAAAGCATGGTTGGTGTCGATGAAATAACACATATTATTAAAGCTAACTCTGCTGATATTTTACTGGTAACCCAACAAACTATAATTTCAAATAAAGCTGCCTCTGAAAATGTATTAACATTAATAGACGGGATTAAGTCTGATATTGAAAGCATCAGTGCATCATCAAATTCAATAGTAAAAGGTGTTGAAAATGGTAAGGCTAGCGTTGCGGCCTTAAATGAAGCCGTTTCTCACTTTACAATTGAAGAAATAGTAGCTGAAGAGAAAAACTAATATAAAAAGCAGTAGGCATTAAACTCCTACTGCTTTGCAAGAAAATAGAAATTCTCGCAAAAAAAATCTTGACAACGACTTCTCCTCGTTTTATACTAATAATACATGGAGCTAGATTATGAGGAGCAAAAAGTGAAAAAATCCCTTTCATTTATTATTATGCGAACAACATTAATTGTTTTATTACTTGTTGTTGCAATCATTTCAACTGTATTTTTAAGTAATGCAGATCGAACCCTTCAACATTCTATTAAAGAATCGGTAAACACAACTGCAGAGTCAATTCATCAAGAAATAATTAATGTACTCTCAGATACAGTGGGGTCTGTAGAGTTCATTGCTAATGTTGTAGAGGTTTCAATTAACGATGCCGATTTCGAAAGAATACTTCAACACATGTATGAAGAGGACGAAGAGATTGACATATATTTTGCACGAAAACCTCCCGAGCCAGGAGAAAAGCCCTATTTTGTTGTAGCAAATGGATGGGTTCCACCTGCAGGATGGAGTGCATATGTTAGGCCGTGGTATATTGGAGCGATAGAACAAAAAGGTGAATTAACCTTCTCTGTCCCATATACAGATGATCAAACTGGAAGACAAGCAATGACTATTTCAAAAGCAGTATATGACAATAGTAATAGCCTTCTCGGTGTTGTAGCCTTGGATGTAAATCTTACAAGCCTCTCTGACACTGCTGGCCGTATGGTTGTATCTGAAAACTCAAGAAATTTCATTATAAATAAAGATGGCATTGTGATTATTAGTCTTAATCCTGATATGATAGGACTACACATAGATTCGCTTGAAGTAAAAAACAAATTTGGCGCAATTCAAGCTTTTAGAAATGATATTACATTTAATGAGGCATCTTCTCACTTCTATAACTCAACATATATGGCATCAACCCCTATACAAGGCACACCATGGATTGATATATTATATGGTCCCTTAGATGACTTAGAAGACGAATTAGATGCACTGATCTTAAGTGGTATTCTTGTTTCTTTAGCGTGTGTAATTTTAGGCTGCATTATAATAACGCTATCAAGTAGAAAAATTAGCAAGCCCTTTTCAAAGATAGCAGCAGAGTGCGATGTTCTTGCAATGGGAAATTTTACAGGATATTCACCAGCATACAATATTGCCGAAGCACAAGTTATTGCTGACGGTTTAAACCAAATAAGAAAAAGCATGACCGATTTAGTTAAATCGTTATATCGCTCAACAAATACAATAACTGACGTAAACACTCATTTAATTGATTCCGTTCAAAAATCTCAACTAAGCATTGACGATGTAGAACATACCGTGGTTAATATTACTGATGATATAGTGAATTTTATGAATGAATCTAGCGATTCTGTTACAAAAATTGAAACATCCCTTGATACATTAAACACTCAAGTACTTCAACAAGGTAACTACCTAGAAGATTCCTCTAGTGCTATAAAGGAAATGAGTGAAAACATTGCGTCTATTGATAGAAGTACAGTTGCGATGAATGACCTAGTAGCAAGTCTAGTCAAAAATATTGAAAAAGAGCACAACTATATACAAGAATCAAGTTCTAAGCTTCAAGATGTTAACCGAAGTTCAATATCGCTTGTAGAAATTAATGAACTAATTTCAAATGTTGCAGAACAAACAAACCTTCTTGCAATGAATGCAGCGATAGAAGCTGCTCATGCAGGAGAAGCAGGAAAAGGCTTTGCGGTTGTTTCTGACGAAATTCGAAAACTTGCTGAAACAACTTCAAACCAATCAAAAAATGCAAGCAGTGTTATTTCTGCAATTAAAGCACTTATTGAAGAAATTGTATTGTTCTCTGATAAGCTTAACGGAGCGGCAAACGTCACAATGGAAGGAATAAATCAAGTATTGCAAATCACTGAAGAAGTAAAAAATGCAATGCAAGAACAATCTATTGGCTCAAGGCAAGTATTCGAAAGTATGGTTGGTGTAGATGAAATAACACATAAAATAAAAGAAAATTCAGCGTCAATATTGTCTATTACTACAAAAACAAAAGAAAACGACGTAGAATCAAATGCCCATTTAATGAGCTCTATTGAAAAAATAAAAGAAGGCATAAATACTATTTCAGTTTCCTCAAAAACTGTTGTAAATGGAGTTGAAAACGGTAAAGAAAGCATAGAAAAATTAAACGAATCTGTGTCTCAATTTACAATAGATGATACAAGTATATAATTAATAAAAGGTAGAGCTTCATCTCTACCTTTTATTGGTTCAAATCTTTTTCTCAAATTGCATAAATTTATGATTTACTATTTTCGGAACATATAGTATACTTTTTATATGGACTATACTTTTTTACTGTGGAGCATTCCATTTTTTGGAATATCAATTTTTCATCTTTATGGGTGCCTTGTTGACAACAATAAAATAGCAGATATTTCAAAGGCTCTACTTATGCCAATGCTACTTTTTGGTTTATGGGGATTTATTGGAATATCGCAAGGGAAAACAGTCATAGAACAAAACACGATTCTACTGTCACTGGGAGTCATTTTTGGTGGTATGGGAGATGTGTACCTATTAAAAAAAACACATAGGCCTAGTTTTATTAGAGGACTGACCGCCTTTTTTATCGGCCATATATTTTATCTCATTGTAATTTTTTCTGCAAATGCGTTTTTACCTCTTCCACTAGAGTTTGTAGTTATAGCAATTGTTGTATATCTTTTACTTGTAATTGCAGCCTGGTTTATGAACAAATGCCAAAAAGGAGCAATAGGTATTGCCATAGTTTTATATGCAGTACTGCTGGCAAGCCTTAATGTCGTAGCATTGTTTTTGCTTGTTGGATTTGCATTGCAACAAGGCCTCTCATTTGTTCCAAACAACATATTATTTTTATTCATTGGGAGCACATTATTTCTTGTTTCCGATACAGTATTATCACGGACAATATTTGTTAAAACATTTCCATTTCATCGATTTATTGTTATGTTAACCTATTTAGCAGCACAATTTTTTATTGTATTTGGAATAGCAATCATATAAACATTAGGAGAATATAATGAATAAAGAAGAAATCTTAAAACGCGCCAATGATTACATTGGTGAAGAAAAAAATGAAGGTTTTAAGCAAGAAGTAGTAGACTTGATAGCAAAAGACAACATGGAAGAGCTTGAAGATAGATTTTACCAAAATCTAGAATTTGGCACAGGTGGACTTAGAGGTGTAATAGGCGGAGGAACAAACCGCATGAATACGCTTATGATTAACAAAGCTACACAAGGCTTAGCAAGTTATTGCATAAAAGCACTTCCAGAGAAAGCAAAAGAAGGAACACTTTCAGCAGTAATTGCATATGACTCAAGAAGATATTCAGATGTATTTGCAGAAGCAGCAGCTCTTATTTTTTGCGCAAATGGCTTTAAAACGTATCTTTTCACAGGTCTCCGCCCTACTCCAGAATTATCATATGCGATTCGAGAACTTGGATGCGTTACAGGAGTTGTTGTAACAGCTTCTCACAACCCTCCTCAATACAATGGAT
>CAYJHL010000104.1:0-6887 GCA_964369585.1 uncultured Treponemataceae bacterium
GAGTCTACTTTGCAAAAAAGAAAGGAAAAGTTTTAAGCGAAAACATGGAAGCATTTTATAGATATGTTAAGCAAGAAATTGAGATAAAACGCTCTACTTAGAAGGTGGTGCATCTTCTACAATGTCTACAATTTCGCTTTGTACAAGTTTTCGTTTTGTTGATATAAAAAAAAGAATAAGGCAAGAGACAAAAAGCGTTAAAAGGCTAAGGCCTGCTTTTAGCCCATCGCTTGCATCAGTGTCATTTAATAAAACATAGGCAATAATAGCAAGTGTAATCGGAAGAAACACGTTTACAATAGTTTGTATTGCTTGGTGCTTCTTAGACTCACTCACCTTTACGTGACTTCCAACTGTAAGAGAAATATTTTGAGGGTTCGTTACAAAAAAGGGCTTTCCCCGTTTTGCACATCCCGTTACGGTACAACTTAAACAAGCCCCATCAATAACAGGAAGGATTTTTACTAAGCCTGAGTGCGTAATTTCCGTTACTAATCCTGAATCACGCATAGGGCCCTTGATCCTTTAGGCTTTTAAGGCGTTCTTCACAGTCTTCTTGTCCTGCGATATTTCCAAGTTCTTCGTACGTATCGCGGAGGTTAAAAAGAGCATCGTAATAGTAAGGAAAAAGTGTTACAGCCTTTTCAAAGGCAACGCAAGCTTCAGAAAATTCGCTTTTTGCAAAGTAAAGTACACCAACCGTGTTCCAAATACGAGGATTATTTTCATTTATTTCTATACAACGTGCACAAAAATTAAAGGCCTCGTCTATTTCATCGAGTGAATAAAAAATAAGGGCAAGAGTTTCTAGCAAGTCTTCATCGTACTGATCAATTTCAAATGCTGTTAAAAGTACTTCTTTTGCAGATTCTAAATCACCAGAATCTCGGTAGGTCACACCAAGGTTATACCAAAGGAGAAGGTTAGATTTGTCAATTCCAATAGCTCTTTTAAAACATGCAATAGCTTCTATAAATTGGCCTTGGGAGGCAAGTTCGATTGCATGTGTATTAAGGACTTCTGCATTTTCTATCATTATTTGTATTTTACTACGAAATGGAAAAATCTACAAGAGGGTATGGGCACCACCCCACATGGCAACACAGATGTACGGGGTCGGGCTCTTGCTTGTATCTTTTTGCGAGTGCAAAAAGGATACCGCGCTCGAATCCCTGGCGCGTTGCGTAACTGTAGACCTCGACGAGGGCGACGAGGTCTACGGAATGTGTGACTAAAACAAACTTTCAAATAAATAATCTATTTTGTCTATTGTTTTTGCATCTGGGTATAGTTCTCTCATTGTCTTACATGCATCAACAATTAATTCATTTGCCATTTCTTTTGCTCGCTCAATTGCATTGCTTGTTTCAATAATGGAAATAGCTTTTTCAACTGACGGAGATTCTATGCCATCTTTTTTTGCAGCTCTAAAGCATTCCATGAGAGAATCAAAATCTTCCTTATTGCTTTCCAAGTGAAATAGGACAGGTAAACTTTTTTTACCCTCAACAATATCATCTCCACGTTTTTTTCCAACATTCCCTGTTGTAAGATTTTTAACATCGTCGAGAATTTGAAACGCAATACCAATATCAGCGGCGCTTTTTGCCATTTTTTCAGTTGTTTCGGGATATTCGCCAGTTGCTAGAAGTCCTAACTTTGCTGAAAGGGAGGCAAGTGTGCCTGTTTTTAAACTTGTCATCGTAAGATATTCGTCAATTGTTGGGACTATACTGTCATTTTTGTGCCATGTAATATCCATGGCCTGACCTAAATGAAGTCGGCGAAGTTCTGTCGCAAGGTGTTCAAATAACGATAACTTTAGTGATGATTCTTCTTTGTTCCAAAAAATAGACTCATCTAGTATGCATGAAGTGGCATGAAAGAATAACCAACTTCCTGCATTGATTGCAATATCTTCTCCATACGAAATGTGAGCACTCGGTTTTCCTCGTCTCATATCAGCATTATCTTCAATATCATCATGGATTAAGCTTGCTGTATGGACAAACTCTACAAGTGGACTTAGTTTATATACCCTATCCATAATCTTTTCTTTTGTCGTTTCATCAATGTTTTTTGACTTTTCAAGTACTAGCTCTGCGTGCAAAACCATTAATAATGGTCTCCATCTTTTTCCACCTAACAATAACAGGTTTCTGCATGGCTTTACAAGAGCATCGATAAGATTTGTGGATACAGTAGAGGGTAGCTTTGAAAAAGTTTTTTCTGTCCAACTATCGCTATAGGCATTTGGAAGATTTGCTTCTAGGACTGCATCTATTTTTATTAAACTATCATTAAAATCAAATTTCATGTAGAGATTATAGCATATCTTGCCGATAAAAAAAACACACGAAAGTAAAAAAGTATGCTTAAAGGAACGAATTGCAGTGAACAATTATGAAAAAAGTGATTTTTGGACAAAAAAAGCCTTCTCTGAAGGGTACCCTGCACGTTCAGTGTATAAGCTAAAAGAGATGAATGAAAAATTTTCTTTGTTTTCTAAAAAATCACGAGTACTGGACTTAGGTGCAGCTCCTGGGAGTTGGACAGTGTTTGTTCTTAGGGAACTAAAAGATACAGGAAAAGTTGTCGCGGTTGATTTACAAGAACTTGCAAAAAATGTTAAAGGAAACAATCTTGCTTTTTTTCATGGAAACTTGTATGATGAAGGAATAAAAAATAGTGTAAAAGAACTAGGCCCTTATGAATGCGTATTATGTGATGCTGCCCCTGCTACTACTGGAAATAAGCTCATAGATACTACACGATCAGCTGAACTTGTGGAAATGGCTATGCATTATGCTGAAACCATGCTTTCTAAAGGTGGAAATTGCGCAATTAAAATTTTTCAAGGTGGAGACCAACAAAACCTTATGAAAAAAATGAAAGAGCTTTTTACAACTGCCAGAACGTTTAAACCTGTAGCATGCCGATCAGAATCGTTTGAAACATATTTTATTGGACTTAACAAAAAATGATTGTACCTATAGTAGATTTTATAAAAAATAATATTCGCATTTCAAAAACAGATATACAACGTTTGTGTCTTTTATCACCATTACTTGTATACGGTGCTGCCGTTATGATTTGGAGTGGAATCGACACAAGCACTCACGAATCATCCAACATATCTATTGACCCTTTAACTTTGCAGGAAGACTTAATTTCTGAGTCCAGTATTGACGAAGCTATTTCAAACTATGATGTTTTTTCATCATCTACTAATGCAGATGAAAATCCTTTAATGGCGCAATTATTTTCTGGCCAAGGTGGGTATGACTATTTTGTTCCAGCAGGTGCAAGTTTTTTTTCTAATTCAACGCTCACTCCTAGAACATGGATACAAGAGCTACACACCGAAAAAGAATATCCAAATTTAACTTATTCAACATATCGTATTCAAAAGGGCGATATGATTGGGGTAATCGCTGAGCGCTTTAATATTACACAAGATACTCTTATTAGTGTGAATAATATACGTCAAACGAGAAATATTCAAATTGGAGAATACTTACGTATCCCCTCTATGCCAGGAATTCTTTATACTGTGAGGGAAAATGGAGAAACTCCAAGTTCTATTGCAGAAAAATATGAAGTATCTCCCGAAAAAACTGCTAGTGTGAATGGGTTTTCCAGAAATATTTCGCTTACTGAAGGTACAATGCTTTTTGTTCCTGATGCTCTTTTAGACTGGGTTACTATTCAAGAAATTAATGGCGATTTATTTAAAATTCCAATTCGGGGACGGTACTGGGTTAGTTCATCATATGGATGGAGAACCAGTCCTTTTTCAGGTACTCGAAGTTATCACTCTGCGATTGATATGGCGGCCCCTAAATGGACACGTATTTATGCCGCCCTTCAAGGTCAAGTTTCACAAGTTCGTTATGGCGATCCTGTATACGGTAATTTTGTTGTTATTACGCATCATTCGGGGTATACAAGCTTATACGCACATATGGAAGATATAAATGTTTCTAGATGGGAGTATGTTGATACTAGCTCAATTATTGGGTGGGTTGGTAGCACTGGAATGAGTACAGGTGATCACTTGCACTTTGCGGTTTCAAAGTATGGAACGTCAGTAAACCCTGCTAGTTTATGGAATTAGCAAAAAAAACACGGTTGCAAAACCGTGTTTTTTTTTACTAAAATTCAAACTCGTAAGTAAAAACAACTTTATTTGTTGTATCGTCTTTTAATTTTAAAGTATTCTTGCCAGGTGTCCCGATACCTTTTTCAAATACGAGAGTGTATACGCCTCCAGCCTCTAGTGCTGGACATGTAAATTCAACAGCAGCATCTACTGTTCTTGATGCTGAAATTGCTGATGTTGCAACAGAAGTAACAAGGGCTCCTAAAAGGCTTCCCCCAGCTGAAGCTGATGTGTTTTGTTCATATTTTGCATGAACGGTTAATTGTAATTCCTCATTTGCTGGTAACGCAATAGGATTCCAGTATGTTCCTTCTTGTGCTTCAGGTAAAGCATCTTGCCCATAGTATTTTAGCCATACACCTGGATTTCCACTTTCAAAAGAAACAGAAGCTGTTTCCGCATTTTCTTGGCCATAGCTATACTCAATTGGCTCTAGTGTTGTACACCCTGAAAATCCTACAATTACTAAACATAATACTGTTAGTATTATTAACCCTTTTTTCACTGATTTCCTCCTACAGAAATTCGAAAATACAAAAATCAAATCTATGATTATTGCTTAATTCATAGTATACAAAAAAAACTATTAAAGTCAATATTTGTTTTAGATTGGCTTATTAATGTATTGGCCTGCAATCGCATTCTACTGTCATTTTACTGGCGAAAATTTTTGTCTATTTGCTTAATAAAAAAGTCTAGGTTGCTTCCTATAAAAAAAGCACAGTACCCACAAATGAAGGCTGCAAAACATAAATAAATAGTTATTTCTAAGCTGGATGTAGTATCTCGTGTGTGCAGAGACCCAAAGGTAACTATTGCAGCAATAAGTATAATTCCTGCTACTACCCACTTTAGCATTGAAACAGGCTTAACCTGACTGTCTTTAAGGAGTTCTATTGTTGGATTTGCCTTTTTAACAATTTGTGTTACACTGTTATTATTCATCGAAACAGGTATATGCAAGGGGCGTGCAGATGATCTTTGTGCAAGAGTGCAAAGACGCACTACCGTTCTGCATTTTTTGCATGTAAGTAAATGAATGGTTGTTTTTAAACCTAGTTGTTCATCTTTGTCCATTTCTAAAAAACTATTTATTGTTTGTTCGCATGTGTTTGTTTTCATTGTTTCATTCCTCATCAGAAATAAAATCTTCAAGCTTTAGCTTTAATTGCTTTTTTGCTCTAAAAATATTTGATTTTATCGTATTAATAGGAAGCCCTGTAATTACACTAATTTCGCTATGTGAAAAATCATAAAAAAAGTATAAGTCAAGGCATAGGGCAAATTGTTTTGGGAGTTCTTTTAGTGCATCACGAATTGCTTCGGCTGTAAGCTCCCTAAGTTGTCTTTCTTCTGGGCTATAATCGGTATCAAGGATTTCTGCATTTTCACTGAGTGTTACATATTCTTTTCTTCGGTTTTTTGCATTTATTGCAGTGTTATATGCAATGCGCATCAGCCACGTTGAAAACTGTGACTCCTTTCTAAATGATGAAATGCTTGTGTATACTTTTAAAAATACATCTTGAACAAAATCTGCAGCATCTGTTTCATTTTTAAAAAAACTGTATCCTAAGGCTCGTACTTTTTTTTCATAGTTTTCTACGAGCATCGCAAAGGCTGATGAATCGCCCTTGCAAACCCTTTTTACAAGTTCGAAATCCTGTAGAGCTTCTTTAGAATATGGCTGCCAGAAAAAATTCAATATTGCCCCAATTATTTTTTATGTGTATATAGTTTATCAAATACGATTAGACAGATTCCTACTACAAGTGGGATTATGCCCCCTAGTAACGCATAATTAAAGCCATCTAGAATAATAAAAAAGATAGTTAAAATAAAGCCTATTCCGATTAGCAAAATACCTGTTAGTAAAAAGAATAACTTTACGTTAAATTGCATTGGTTCATACTTTTCAGTTTTTATTAATAAACTAATTTGTGCATTTCGCCATAAAAGATAAAAGAAAATTACTACTCCACCAATGACAATTCCTACTATAGGGATAATAGCAACTATTACTTGCGCAGCTGGAACTATTATTTCTTCATTCATTATAAACCTCCAAATGTTTCTTCTCTTTACTAGACACAGCTAGCAAAAAGAAGTTGCACTTATTCTAAAAAAATGTATTCAGCAAAGTATATCTCAGATATTTTACCTAACACTAATTCGGAATTTATTATGTGTACTAAGTTTTGTTTAATTGTATTTTCTCCAATTGACAATAACTCTTCTCTTGTGTACACTTCAAAATACTCGCGAACCAATACTTGCATTTTCTGATTTTTCTTAAAAAGTTCTTCATAAAACGCTTTATCGTTGCTTGGGTAAGGAAAATAAGGGCTAACAACCATGGGGATTGCGGGTTCATCTGCTGTACTGCACCTAAGTGTTCCAATTTGTGAATATATTGCTGTAGAGTTATCTGATGCTGCTGTTATTGTTGTAGGTGAGGGATCTTGTTTTCTCAAACTTTTCCCTGGATTAGCTTTTCCTGATACAAAAGCAATTGCGGTTCCAAAAACTATTACGAGAAGAATACTTGCAGCCACTAAAATGAAGACTTTCTCTATTTTTTTCATAGTAATAGTGTACACTGTAATCATTATGTATTCAAGAGCTTGGGGTAATGTGCCGATAACTAAATAGGGTAATGTGTTTACTTTAAAGATTTATGGGAGATTAAGTGACTTCAGGACAAAAAATTGCCGTTACATTATTA
>CAYJHL010000105.1:0-6813 GCA_964369585.1 uncultured Treponemataceae bacterium
TGCGTTACAGGAGTTGTTGTAACAGCTTCTCACAACCCTCCTCAATACAATGGATATAAAGCATACTGGCTTGATGGAGCCCAAGTAACAGAACCTCATGATGTTGGAATTATAAACGAAGTGAATAAAGTATCAGAAGTGAAAACAATTTCAAAAGATGAAGCTATTGCACAAGGTAAACTTGTCATGATTGATTCTGAAATTGATGATAAATATTGGGCAATGTGCAAAGAACAGCTTTTCCGACCTGAGCTTATAAAAGAAAAAGCAAAAGAAGTACGTGTAGTATACACACCCTTACATGGAACAGGTGCAATGCATGTTGAAAAAGTATTAGGAGATTTGGGTCTAACGGTAATTACAGTGCCAGAACAAAGAAGCCCAGATGGAAACTTCCCAACAGTTGCAAAACCAAATCCAGAAGAAGCACCTGCTCTCAAAATGGCCATAGAGTTGGCAAAAGAAGAAAAAGCCGATGTTGTAATGGCAACAGACCCAGATGCAGACCGATTCGGATCAGCCGTTCCAGATAAAGATGGGAATTATGTACTCATCACAGGAAATCAAATGGGAGTACTTCTTACAGATTATATTATTCTTTCACGAAAAGAACTTGGGAAAATGCCTAAAAATCCTGGAATTATCCGATCTATTGTAACTTCGCCAATGGTAGATGCAATGGCCAAAAAAAATGGTGTACACTTAGAAGAATGTTTAACAGGATTTAAGTGGATTGCGTCAGTAATGCATGACTTTGAAACTAAAACTGGTAAAGAGTATATTTTTGGCTTTGAAGAAAGCTATGGGTACAATGTGGAGACAGATGTTCGAGATAAAGATGGGGTATCAGCAGCAGCAATGTGTGCAGAAATGACGCTCTACTGGAGATCGAAAGAAACAAGTCTTCTTGAGAGACTTGACCAACTTTACACGGAATATGGATATTATGAAGATAGATCAATCGCAAAAGACTTTTTAGGATCCTCTGGAACGCAAACAATGAAAAACCTTATGGCAAAATTGCGGTCAGAAGGATTAAAAACACTTGGCGGAAAAGTTGTGAAAACTATTCGAGATGTGGGAGAAGGAAATACCTTTGACCCAACTAACCCAAGTGCAAAAACAAAGATTGACCTACCTTCCAGTAATGTACTCCAATTTTTCCTTGATGGAGGAACCGTTGTAAGTGCTCGTCCAAGCGGAACAGAACCAAAGATTAAGTTCTATATTAATTGTATTGAACCTATTGCTACAACACTTGAAGATGCAAAAAAATCAGCTTCAGAGCTTTGTGACAATATTGAAAAAGAAATCTATGCAGTGTTGGATAATGTATAAATTTCTTTAATTCCTAATTCCTAATTTGGAATTAGGAATTAAGTACTCCACCGTATTCAATCCCCATGGTGTCTGCTATGCTTTGGTATCGTTCTTGAAAATCAAAGTCATCTTGATTTTCATCATGTCCAGTAACATAAAAAATCGACGGGAAGGATTCATCTTCTACAAAATCATCTACAGGAGCTATTCTAAGAGCTTGATTTACAACCCCAGCACAAGAATCGATAATTTTCATATCCGGTGCAGCTAGCTTTGATGAAATGTCAATTATATGTAAGAAGTGTGTACATCCCAATACAATAGTATCTACAACATGGTTTCTAAAAAAATCTATTGAAGGTCGAACAGCATCTTCCTTTTGTGCATCACTGGCAAAGAAAAAGGAATTTTCAATAAAAGAAATTAGTTCTGGGTCTCCACGAAAAACAATATCACAGTCCGAAGCAAAATCTTTAATTAAACGTTGCACATAACTACTTTGTACAGTGCGGTTTGTTGCTAAAAGACCAATTCTTCTATTATGAGATTGCTCTCCCGCAATTTTAATTGCAGGAACTGTACCTACAAACAATATATTTGGAAATTGTTTTCGAAAAAAATCCAATGCTACTATTGATAAAGTGTTACAACTAATCACTACGGCTCTTGGTGTATAGCTAAGAAAGATAGTTTGGAGTGCTAAGCTTGCAGCTAACGTTATTTCTGCCGATGTCTTTTCGCCATAAGGAAAGTTTTTAGTATCTGCTAGGTAGATACAGCGAGCATTTGGCTTTTTTTCTTTTAGGTAGCGCATATATGGTAAGCCACCAGTACCTGAATCAAAAAAGATAAAATCAACAAGTTTAGCCAAAATTAATCTCCAAAAAGTGAATTAAATTGATTTTTTGCATCAACATTTTTTTGCACAGTGCTATCCCTTTTCATTGAAAAAGAAAACCAATCACAAAAATTTGCTCTCTCTTTTTCAACAACTAATTCATCTATATGCTCTTTACAGCCAAAATGTGAACTAGGTGAATAGTGGTTACAGTTTTTACAACATCTAATATCAGCACCACAACTAGGACAGGTTTCACTTCGCGATACAGGAGAATAAAAGTCCAGTTTTTTACCACATTTATAACACATATCTTATAATACCTCTTTGATAAAATATGTTCAAGATGGGCATTAGTTATTTTTTATATCTTGCTCATGAATCTTTTCCATGATATACTGTTTACAGGTAAAGTATAGGAGATATTGTATATGTTTGAAAGTAATGACATGACTGATAAAGAGTTATACAAATATATAATTGAAACCAAAAAACTTGTAGGATTAACGATTCAAAATATGCATTTTGAAAACATAGATTTTTCAAGGAAACAATTATACGGTTGTAATTTTCAAAATTGCTCATTTAAAAATATATTAGCCGATAAAAGTCGTATGAGAATGTGCCTATTTGAAAATACAATTTTTGTTAATAGCTCTTTAACCCAATGCAGTATTCATTTTTCATCTTTTGCAGGTTCCACATTCTCTAATGTAAGCTTTAATAATTCAGACCTAATTAATTGTAATTTTAATGGAGTAACGACACTTCATACCATTTTTGATGATTCAGATTTATTTGGAACCTCATATATTAGAGCACATCTAACAGATACAACATTAAACAATTGCAATATAAAAAAAACATGTTTTCTAAAAACAAAGCGTGAAAATGTTACTTTTAAATCTTCAAATACACGCGAAGCATGGTTTGATGCAGACGAACAAGATATGCTTAACTTTGAAAGGAAAAATGTATGAAAATATATTACCATAGAAATCCTAAAAGCGGATATAATTCTTACATTGTTGTTAATACAAATACAAATGAAGCAATAATGGTCGATCCAGGAAAAATTACCCCAAAAATAATAGAACATATTGAAGCTGACAAGTATACACTTGTAGCAGTACTAATTACTCACAGCCATGATTCATTAGCAGAAGGTCTCTCTGCACTGCAAAAAATATACCAACCAAAAGTATATGCTGCATATTCAGAAGTAATGAACTCGGATACTAATATTCTAAAGGGAGATGGGATGCTCAAAGTAGCATCAATGACAATAAGTTACTTTTCTATAACTGGACACACTCCAGATTCAATGGCATATAAAATTGAAGATAGTATTTTTACAGGCGATTCATTACTATCCGGAACAATTGGGCCAACGACAAATTCTTATGCAAGAAAACTTTTAATTACAAATATTCAAACAAAATTATTAATCCATCCTGATAAAACAGTAATATATCCAGGACATGGCCCCATTACATCAATTGGCTCAGAAAAAAAATTTAATTTAGAGCTAGGTTTTCCAACACTTCATACACCACCAACGATGCCTAAAGAGTAGATACTTGACGATGTGCGCATATAAACTATATAATGACGCATGAATAAAAACCACTTAGAAACTACCCCAATTGTGCCTCTTATAATAAAAATGGCAATTCCCACTGTTCTTGCACAATTAGTTCAATTATTATACAACATAGTTGATAGAATTTTTGTAGGAAGAATAGAAGGAGTTGGCTCTCTGGCGCTCGCAGGATTAGGTGTTTCCTTTCCTATAATCTCCCTAATAATCGCTTTTGCATCTCTTATTGGCGTAGGTGGAGCAACGCGAGCAGCTATTGCTATGGGAGCAAAAGATAATTCTACTGCTGAAAAGCTTCTTGGTAATGCAATTACACTAATAATATCTACTTCACTTATTCTTACGGTTCTTTTTATGGTATTTCGTGAACCTTTGTTATACGCATTTGGAGCGAGCGAGAATACAATAGAGTTTGCATCTGGCTATTTATCCATATACTTATTGGGTACAATTTTTGTTCAAACAACCCTTGGTCTGAATATGTTTATTACAAACCAAGGTTTTGCAAAAACTAGTATGATGACTGTTTTAATTGGATGTGCTCTTAACATTGTATTAGATCCAATCTTTATTTTTTACTTTGGAATGGGTGTAAGGGGTGCAGCGCTTGCAACTATCATCAGCCAAGCAGTATCTGGAATTTGGGTACTCCGCTTTCTACTTAGTAAAAAAAGTTTTTTACGAATTCGAAAGCCTAACTTACAGCTATCACCTCTAATTCTTAAAAGTATTGTTTCTCTCGGAATATCAACATTTATTATGCAGTCAACCGAAAGCCTTATTCAACTTGTGTTTAATAAAGGAATGCAATTATACGGTGGCGACATGCACGTTGCATTAATGTCAATTTTTTTCAGTCTTATGCAAATAGTATTTTTACCAATAATGGGACTAGGACAAGGTGCACAGCCAATAATTAGTTATAATTTTGGAGCTGGAAATGAAGCAAGAGCAAAGCAAACATTTTGCTATCTGTTATTAATTAACTGCCTTTTTTCTTTTGGGATGGTTGGAATAATACTACTTTTTCCAGAAAGCTTTATTGGCTTATTTAGCGACGACAGCGAACTCATAAACCTAGGAATAAATGCAGTTCGGGTTTATATTTTTGGTATGTCATTTATGGGAATACAAATGGCTTGTCAACAAGCGTTTGTTGCTACAGGAAGGGCAAAAATTTCTGTCTTTCTTGCCATGCTTAGAAAAATAATTCTACTCACTCCGCTTGCATTAATTTTACCACATATTAATGATTCAGGTTTTTGGGGACTCCTTGCTGCAGAACCGATAAGTGATATCCTTTCTGCAACAACATCCCTTATTCTTTTCCTCGTGTTTAGGAAGGAAATATTTAAAAAGAAATAACACAGTTTATCTTATTTGCTTTTTCGTTTAAGTATACCCATAAGAAGAGAGTCTTTACTTACACGTAAAAGCATTATCCCAATTAGCCCAAAAATCACTGCACAAAGTGCAAGGGGAATGCCTTGGGCAATAAAACGGTGATAGCCTGAAAAGCTTTCAAATAGAACATCTTTTATATTATATACTACTATAAGTGCTATCACTGAAAAAACAATAAGCTTTACTGCATAAAAAATATTTGAAATCAATAATTTCTTTAGCAACACCGATGTGTTCTTACGTAAAAAAACAAAAAGCATAACTGTGTTTACAAAACTTGCCAAACTTAGTGCAAGTGCAATACCACCACCCGCCATGGGTTTTACGAGTAAAACTGCTAGCACAATATTCACCCCAAATCCAATCATTCCTGCTAATGTAGGTAGTTTCGTATTATGTTGTGCATAAAATGAAGGTGCAATTATCCTGTTTAAGCCAATAAAATATAAGCCAGCAATATGAAAAACGAATGCATTAAGCGTTAAATCTACAGAATTATCAGAAAACTGATTTGATTCATATACAAGCCGAATAATATTCTCACCAAAAACAAGAGCAAAAAACGTAATTGGTATAGTCACTATAGCAATTATTTTTGTTGCCTTTTGTAATATAGCATTAAACGCATCCCAATCTTTACTTTTTGCAAACCCTGATAAATCAGGCAAAATTACAGTCCCAATTGATACAACAAAGATACCAAGTATTAACTCTTGTAAGCGAATAGAATATTGTAAACTTGAAACAATTCCTTCTCCCTGTCGCCCAGCTAATATAGTCGACACGACATCATTTAATTGATACACAGCCATTCCTGCAACGGTAGGAGCTATAAGTGTTAGTACTTTTTTAGTTCCAGGATTTTGAAAAGCTTTTTTCAATGTGGTAAACACAGGAAAAAAACCTTTTTTTATAACAAAAGGTAGTTGGAATAAGGCTTGTACTGTACCACCTATAATAACCCCTATAGACATAGCGCGCGCTGGATTATCCGAAAGTGGCGTAAGAACATACGTAGCACCTACAACGCAAATATTAAACAAAATTGGTGTAAAGCCAGATGGAGCAAAAATTTTCAGGCCATTCAATATGCCCTGAAAAAAAGCAGCTACGGAAATGACGAAAAGATAAGGAAACATAATTCTCGTTAACAATGTCATTTCACTTATAATTGCCCTCGAAGCGTCATTCACAAAAAATGGTAAAATGTACGGTGTAATAATGATCCCGATGGAAACAACTAACGCAGAAAGAAAGCTTACTAGTGTAAATGTAGCACAAATAAATTGGCTAACGGTTTCCTTTTCAATGGTTTTATCTTCAATGTATGACTTAAAAGTAGGAATAAATGCAATTGAAATTGAGTTCTCTGCAAACAGACGCCTTAAGAGATTGGGTATCATAAATGCTATCCCAAATGCATCAGCTAAAGCTGATGTTCCTAAAAAATGAGCCTTAGTCATTTCACGAACTAAACCTAAAAGACGAGAGATAAGAGTTAAAATTGAAAGCTTTAATCCAGAAGATACCAAAGAATTTTTCATATTTAAAAGTATAGCATATACAGATTTATTTTACAATTAGCACAATGCGCAAAAGCTATACGCAGAAATTTATTATAATTTTTAATTCCTAGTTGGTACACTTTTAA
>CAYJHL010000106.1:0-6652 GCA_964369585.1 uncultured Treponemataceae bacterium
GCGGGGGTGCCCGTTCGAGGATTATAATAGTACATAAAAGCCATTTCGTACTGAACTTTTTCAACTAAGTCCAACGTTTGTTCGTAGTCTTCATTTGTTTCACCAGGGAAGCCTAAGAGAATATCCGTTGTTAGAGAAACGTTAGGAATTTTTGCTCTAATCCTATCTACAAGTGAAAGATACTCTTCTCGTGTATATTTCCTATTCATAGATTCCAAAATTTTGGTTGATCCATGTTGCACAGGTATGTGAATGTGGCGACACAATACTCTATGCGCAACAATTACATCAATAAGCTTATCTGATAAATCTTTTGGATGACTCGACATAAATCGCACCCATTCTATAGGGGAATTTGTTTCTTCCAAACGTAAAGCTATTTGTTCCATAAGTGTCGGAAAGTCAATGTTGCCATTTTCATCTTTCCATATAAATGAGTTTACATTTTGGCCTAATACGGTTATCTCTTTAACACCTTGTTTTGAAAGCTCATCAATTTCATTAAGTATTTCGCTTGGGTTTCGAGAAACTTCACGGCCTCTAACGTAGGGAACAATGCAATAGGTACAGAAATTATTACACCCATGCATAATTGGTACAAAGGCTTGAAAAGCACCAGGCTCTGCCGAGTATGGCGCAAAAGTGTATACAGGTTCTGCATCAAAGTCTTTTATTGGCTTTGGTTTTAACGTAAAATTTTGTGTATTTTTAAGATTTTCTTTTTCAATATTTATTGCAATGTCTGCAAAATGCTGCTTTTGGAAATTCCCAATAGCATAATCAACTACCGGAAAATCTTTTTTTAGTTCATCTTTCAATCGTTCGGCCATGCAACCGGTAACAACAAGGGTAAATGCCTCTCCTTTCTTTTTCCGTTGTTTGCGAATAGAGGTATATTTTCCGAGTCTTCCTGCAATGCGACTTTCAGCAGTGGCACGTACAGAACAAGTATTAATAATAACTAAGTCGGCTACATCACCTGTAGGAACAGAGGTCCAGCCCCTTTGTAAGAGCACTTGTTCAATAGAGGCAGATTCTGCCTTATTCATTTGGCAGCCATATGTTTCAAAAAAGTATTTCATAATCAAAAATGATTATAACAAAAAAATGATATTTTGCCCAGTACTTTGCTTTTTTAATGAGGTAAAACAGCCTCTCTCAATATAGCATTAATACGCGTTTGATACCCTTTTCCAGTAGCTTTTAGAGCTTCTAAAACATCGGCATCTATTTTTATTGAAATAGCTTTTTTAATAGGCTTTACCGTATAAAGACCTGGCTTTAAGCGAGCAATTTGTTCTGGCGTAAGCTGCGGTGCATCATTAGAAGCATTGGTTGAAAAAGTTTTAATTTCTTCAAGTCTTTCTTTAGTTAGAATTTTTGATTGAATCATAATAAACCTCCTGTACGGTTTTATCTGCTAGTCGAGCTGAAATAAGGCGTATCCTCTCATGGCGGTCAGTGTAAAACACAAGCAAAACAAAACCACTCAAACAACCTATTCCATAAAATCGGTGTTCAAACGTAGAATGTTCTTCATCATACGCAGATAAAAAACAAGGATCATCAAACACCTCAAGAATTTCATCAAAAGAAAACCCATGTTTTTTCTTGTTCTGCTTACTTTTAAAACTATCCCATTCAAAGTAACCATCAGCACTAATAACTGTTCTCATTGGAACCTCCTTAAATATAGCATAAAAAGTATATACTGTCAAGTATATACATAAAAAAAATTACAGAACAAATTTAAAACGTACACATATATTATTGTTCTTTTTTTGAATTTTGGTACAAAATTTTTTCAGTGCTTTACTTTTTTTATACAAAGTTATAGTATGCAAGAAATAAACGGAGGAAAACATGAAAACTATTGGTTTACTTGGTGGGATGAGTTGGGAAAGTACTCTTTCGTACTATAAAATTATAAACGAAGAAATAAAAAAAGCACTCGGCGGACTACACTCTGCAAAAATTGCTTTATACAGTGTTGACTTTGCAGAAATTGAAGAATGCCAAGCGAATGGTGACTGGGACAAAAGCGCAAAGATTTTATCAGAGGCTGCAAAAGGCTTAGAAAAAGCAGGAGCAGACTGTATTGCAATTTGTACTAATACCATGCATAAAATTGCCCCGCAAATCGAAAAAGAAATAAACATTCCAATTATTCATATAGCTCAAGCCACAGCAGATGAAATAAAAAAAGCTAAACTTAAAACTATAGCGCTACTTGGCACAAAATACACCATGACACAAGATTTTTACAAACAGCGCTTAATTGACAACGGCATTGAAGTACTTATTCCAAATGATGAGCAAGTTGAAATTGTAAACACTATTATCTATGAAGAACTTTGTCTTGGGCAAATTAAAGAAGACTCAAAACAAGCATATCTTAGTGTAATTAAAAGTTTGCAAGAAAGAGGTGCACAAGGCGTTATTCTTGGATGCACTGAAATTGGTTTACTTATACAACAAGCAGATACCAGCCTTCCTGTTTTTGACACCGCAGAAATTCACGCAATTTCACTTTCCAAGTTTGCAATTAGCGAGTAAGGTTTCAGGCACCACCAAATGTTTTTTATATATCCGCAGATTACGCAGATTAATGGGATTTTAAAGTATACAACTATAATAATCCATTAGCAAAATATAAGATGCTTAAACAAAGAAAAGGTTCTGTATTTTAATTACAAATTTTTACTACGCAATAATAAAAATCTGCGTAATCCTTTAATCTGCGGATAAACCTTAATGTCTAAATTCCGTAAAGGCATACGCATTGTGAGTGTGGATGCTTTCAAAGGTTTCGGCTTCTACACTAAAGTAAGAAAAAGGCTTTTCAGCTTCAAAATTTTTTAGAGCAACATACACTTCACGGACTAAGTCTTCCACAAAACGAGGATTATCGTAAGCTTTTTCTGTCACATACTTTTCATCTTCTCTCTTTAATATAGAATATACATCGCAAGAAGCGCATTGTTCTACCACTTTTATAACATCTTCTATCCAAAAAAAGTGTGCATTTTGAAGCTTAACACGCACTACCCCACGTTGATTATGTGCCCCATACTGACTAATTGCCTTAGAGCAAGGACAAAGGCTTGTCACAGGTATTTCTATTGAAACATAGAATTCTGGGTTATTATCACTTGCTATTGACCCTTCATAGGTACAGGTATAACACATCATTCCCTTTTGTTTTGAAACAGGCGCTTCTTTTTCTATAAAAAAGGGAAAGCTCACTTGCCCAAAGGCTTGTTCTGCATCAAGCCTTTTTTTTAGATCTTCGAGCATTTCTAAAAAACCCTTCATTGAAAAGTCATTGCTATAGGCGTGAAAGGTTTCAATAAATCGGCTCATATGTGTGCCCTTATAATTATGAGGAAGATTAACAAATAATTCTACACTCGCTTGGGTATATTGTATTTTATTTTTTTTATCTAAAACTTTTACAGGATACTGAACATTTTTTACACCCACTTTTTGCAAAGGGATTTCTCTCTCGTCAAGTTCACTTTGTATATCTTTCATATTTACCCATTATTCTTTGCGGCTTCTAAAGTGTTTTGCATAAGCATCGCAATAGTCATCGGCCCAACACCTCTGGGAACTGGTGTAATATAGCTCGCAACTTCCATTGCACCATCAAAATCAACATCACCAACAAGCCGAAATCCTGATTTCTTTGTATCATCTGCAATGCGATTTACACCAACATCAATAACTACCGCACCCTTTTTTATCATATCGGCGCTAATCATTTTAGCACTACCCACAGCTGCAACTAAAATGTCAGCTTGAGTTGTAAAACTTTTCAAGTCATTTGTACCGGTATGGCATATAGTTACCGTTGCATTCGTTTCTCTTCTTGCCATTAAAAGAGCGAGCGGCTTACCAACAATATTTGACCTTCCAACTATTACAACATGCTTTCCGTTCGTGTCTATTTTCATTTCTTTTAGAATACGTAGAACACCGTTTGGTGTACATGGTAAAAACCCATCGCGCCCAATGAGCAAGTTTCCAGCACTAACAGGGTGAAAGCCATCAACATCTTTTCTAGGCGCTATTGTTTCTATTACTTTTTGCTCATCTATGTGTTTTGGAAGGGGCAATTGAACCAAGATTCCATGAACTGTTACATCATTGTTTAGGTCATGAATAACCGTAAGCAAGTCCTGTTCAGTTGTACTTTCTTTAAGATATATTGCTTTATCTTTCATACCAGCTTCAATTAAAGCCTTTTCCTTTGCAGTCACATATGATACACTAGCAGGATTTTCACCAACTAGTACTACGGCTAAACAAGGTTCGATTCCTTGCCCTTTTAAGCTTTTAACTTCTTTTGCTACTTCTGCTCGAACCTTTTGAGCTATTTCAAAACCATCAATTATTTGTGCAGCCATTTTTATTCCTTTAGTTTTTCGATATGGACAATGTAGTAATTATGTGATACACTCAATTTTAGTATACTCGAATTTAATTTTTTTTTCTATAGAGTATCAAATAAAAGAAATGGGATTATTTCCTAAAATATGGAGTTAAAATGAAGAAACTATCTATCTTACTTTTCGTCCTTCTTTCTTTTCCACTCATTGGACAAGAAGCAGAAACTCCCAGCGACGAAATTGAAGAAAACGCAGTTGTATATGAAATGAATCAAAAAGGCGATCAATTTATTGCACTAAAGCTTAACCTTAATATACCATACAAGCCTTTTGAAAAATTAAAAGTAGGTGGTTCAGGTTCACTAGGGTATCACCATTTTATAGCAAATGATTTTACTATTGGGGGTAACATAAGCTTTGCATACAACCAAACATTGGGAAGCAACGTATTTTACTTTGTTCCATTTATGGTTACCGCTACGTATCAATTTGAAATTGGATCATGGGAAATACCAGTATCGTTCGAAGTTGGTGGAGCTATTCAAAACTATATTAATAGAACCTATTTTGGTTTAGCAATACGCCCTGAAATAGCTGGATATTATCGTTTTAATCAAGACTGGTCTTTTGGGCTTCACACTGGAGTATTTGTACTTCCACAATGGTATAGCGATCCGCAATATAACTATACCGGAATCATACACGACATTGGGCTCTCAGTTCGATATCATTTTTAAGTTAGAGGATTAAATATGAAAAAGATATTAAGATTTTTACCATTGGTATTATTGTTTTTAGCATGCGAGCAAGGAATAATTTTCCATGATATTGCACTCGAAATAGAACTTGAAGAAGCAAATGTAATTGGAAACATTAATTCAATTGTTAAACTACAAGGCAACTTATATACGCAAAATGGAAATGTCTATGCAAAAGCACTTAATACAGAACGAGGATGGGAAAAAATAAATGCTCCTGAAAGAATTATTGCTCTTTCATCAGATGACAAAAACCTATATGCACTAAAAGCTGGGCAAACTGATGATGATGGAAATAACCATACCTATCAAGCATATGTCCTTCTTGATGGAACAGGTGCTTGGAAAGAAGTAGTTGGCACAAAAGTTGAAACAATTACCGAAGAAGGTGAAATTCACGAGAATGTTATTGCACTATTTGATAATGCCGTAATAGGTGATGCCACAACCACTGATGGAAGAAATGCTTACATTAGAATAAATGAGAAGGTTTTTCTTTTGGATGGAGAGAGCCTCGGTGCAGAACAAACTGCGAATGGTGCAGGAGCAGAAACAGTAGCTGCAGCAAATATTGCAAGCGGGGATTACTTTTCTAACAGTAGAGCTTTTTGTTCAAATGGTACTGATACATTATACACTGTATCAGATGAAACAGTTGAATTTTCCTCTGATACAACAACATGGGAAACATCTTCAGTTAGCGTAAGTGATGCAACTGTAATGATATATGCAAGTGACAAAATTTACGTGGGAACAAAAGAAGGTCTTGAGCAAATAACTACCTTTGATGCTAATAAAAAGCCTACTTCAATTAGCAATTTAGGTGCTAACGCAGAAGCAACCACAGGAGAAAAAGAAATTTTGTCTATTGGTTATTTTGGCGATTATGACGGCAATGCTATTTATGCAGGTGCAATAGAGCAATACAGTACTAATGATAATGGCCTATGGGGCTTTTATCCATCTAGAAACAACTGGAACTTTGAATAATACGTAAAAGACAGCATCCGTGCTGCCTTTTACTATCGAGTTTCAGCAATGCTGAAACATCGGTCACTTTTGAGTTTAGTGCCGTAGCTCGCTTACGCTCCCTACTCTAAGGAGCATAGCAAAGTAAGCAAAACGAGTCCATGGCACGTTTTTTTAGCCTGTGCCTTTTTAATTAGGCATTAGGAATTATTGCACATATTTCTTATATTCACCATACCCTAATTCGTCCATTTGATCATATGGGATAAAGTTAAGAGAGGCTGAGTTTAGACAGTAGCGTAACCCGCCTTCCTCTATAGGTCCATCGGGAAATACATGCCCTAAGTGACTATCACCAAAAGCACTGCGAACCTCAGTCCTTTTCATCCAAAGACTATTATCAACATGTTCTGCA
The DNA here is from genome assembly GCA_964369585.1 of uncultured Treponemataceae bacterium. Taxonomy (GTDB): domain Bacteria; phylum Spirochaetota; class Spirochaetia; order Treponematales; family Treponemataceae; genus CAYJFX01. The sequence continues at coordinate 6,534 of CAYJHL010000106.1, forward strand.
ATTTTTTCATCTGCAATAGGTCGTGTAAATGATGGCCAACCAGTTCCTGAATCATACTTGTCAGTTGAACTAAACAAAGGTTCTCCAGTAACAATATCTACATAAATACCCTTTTCTTT
>CAYJHL010000107.1:0-6609 GCA_964369585.1 uncultured Treponemataceae bacterium
AGTGGGCAAACCCAATCGTCAGGAATATCCGAGAAAGCTGTTCCTGGTGCTATCCCACTATCTGGGTCTCCAACTGCGGGGTCATACACATAACCACATACCGTGCATTCATACTTATCCATGTAAACTCCTATAAAAAGTCAATGAAAAAACATACGTTTTCAATTTGACTTTTTAGCTGTCGCTATATTTAGAGCAACAAAATAATATTAAGTTTGCAACGCAAACTTCTAAATAAAGACTGAGATACCACCTGTATCGAAGTCTTTGTTATAGCTTTTTAAAAGATTTTTATATTTAAATTATAAAGCATTATTATTAATTACGCAAGTGTTATTTTAAACATTTTTGTACAAGTGTTTGTTTTTACAAAAATAAGTTATTGATAAATCCTACGAAATTTATAAAATTTACGAATATTTATCTTGTATATTTATTAAAAGGTGATATAATTAAAGTAATTAGATTTTAAAAAAGTATATGAGGGAACAAATGAATATAAATCAATTTGCTAAATTAGCTATGGATAACCATAGTTTTATGTGTTACATAGTTGATGTGGATACCTATGAACTGCTTTACGCAAATGAAACTGCACGCGCAACATTTACCCCTTTTTCTCCTGAGTTTATACCTGGAAAAGCGTGTTACAATTACCTACATGGCTATAAAGAACCTTGCATTTTTTGTAATAATAATTTATTGCAAGAAGGTAAAAAAATATTTTCTAGAATTCAAAACATTAAAAATGAAAAATTTTATTCTCATATTGATACCTTATTAACTATAAACGGAAGACACTTAAAAATAACCTATGCCTACAATGCAGAAGAACACGATGATGAAATTGCATCTTTAACAAAAAAATTATCGATAGAAGATACACTAATTAAATGTGTAAAGAGTCTTGCAGAAGATGTACACATTGACCGAGCGATTGTAAATTTATTGTCAATTGTATGTGAGTTCTACAATGCAGACAGATCATTTATATATGAACTTGACCAAAATTCAAAAACAGCAAAGAATGTTTATGAATGGTGCGTAGACCCAGCATTCTGCACTCCATCAAATACACCAATTATTATGAATGAAGATGAATTACAGCCAATTATACATGCTCTTGAAACAGAAGGGGAAATGGCAATTGATAATATTGAAACTGAACTTGACCATACTAGTGCTTTCTATAAATTCTTAGTACAAAGAAATAAAAAATCAATACATGTAGCACCAATTTATTCAAATGGAAAACTTGAGTATTTTATGGGTGTAAACAACATGAGGGAAAGCACAAAAGATGTAACACTATTGCATTCTGCTATAGTTTTTGTTGCGGATGAAATTAAGAAAAATAATATCTTAAAGCAGTTAGAGCACCTTTCATACACGGATGCTCTAACAGGTTTAGATAACAGAAATAAATATTTAAAACGAATAGAGGAGCTTGCTCCAAGAGATCTTACTTCTATAGGCTTTATACATATAAACATAAATGCATTGAAGCGCATGAATGAGTTATACGGTGAGAAATATGGTGATTCAATACTAAAACAAGCTGCACATACTATATCTACACATGTAGTTGATGATATATACAGAATTGCAGGGGACGAGTTTATTATTCTATGTCCAAATATAAATGAAAGTGATTTTGAATCCCTTCTAGCAACACTTCGAAAAGAAGGAAAAAATCAAAGTGAATATTCTTTTGCAGTCGGGGGAGTATGGCAGGATCAAAAAATAGATATTCGCCAAGGCCTTACCCACGCAAATGATATAATGTATTCTGAAAAGCAAAACTTTTATAAGCAGCAAGCTGGAGATGCACTACAAACTCGATTAAATCCTGTAGAAATATTATTAAGTGAAATAAGAGAAAAACTATTTAAAATATATTTACAGCCAAAGGTAAGCTTAGCAACTGGAAAGATAGTGAGTGCAGAAGCCCTTGTAAGAAAGTTTACCCTTGACGGTAATATGGTTCCACCCGATAGATTTATTCCAATATATGAAAACGAAGGCACCATCAAGCATCTGGATTTCTGTGTATTAGAGCAAGTATGTGTTGTGCAACAAAAACTAATAAAAGAAAATATATCATTGCCTATTGCAGTAAACTTCTCAAGAGTTTCATGTCTTGCACATGATGTTATTGATGAGGTTGTTAGTATTTGTGAAAAGTACGATGTGCCTCATAATTTAATAAAAATAGAACTAACAGAAAGTATGGATAAAATGGATTTTGATTTTTTCCATAAAAAAATTAAGGAATTAAAAATATTAGGTTTTGATGTCTCTCTTGATGACTTTGGTGCAAAACACTCAAATCTTTTAATGCTTACAATGCCTGAGTTTTCAGAAATTAAGATAGACAAGGGATTAATAGACAATATTACTACCAGTGCAGAAAATAGAACTGTAATTAGAAATATTGTTAAAACAATCAAAGAGCTTGGAAAGTCCTCGTGTGTTGCAGAAGGCATTGAAACAATTGAACAAATGGAACTGCTAAGAGGTTTTGGCTGTGATTATGGTCAAGGATATTACTTCTACCGTCCTTTACCATTAGAAGCATTCTATGAAGAATACAAAAAAAATTGTGAAACAGAAAAAATAGAACACATTATGATGGGAAGCTACTCTGGACAAAGGTACGATATTAGCTACGATGAACTATATTCACTTATAGAAAACATGCCCTTATGTACAAACCTATGGAACTATAAGGGTGAAAATATTATGTCAAACAAACGCTCTGCAGAACTGTTTGATCTTTCAAATCCTGCAGAATATCTTGAAAAATTTTCAACTCTTTCACCAAAATACCAACCTGATGGAAAAAGCTCAGCAGAATCTGCACTTTTGTATATCAATAAAGCAAGAAACTCTGGGTATGAGAAGTTTAACTGGATGCATTGCAAATTAGATGGCGAAGAAATACCCTGCGAGGTAACACTCGTAAAGCTTGATGTAAAAAGTGAAGATGGCGATTATTTTATTGCAGGTTTTACTCGAGATTTGCGTAGCCAAATTGCTGGAGGAGATGAAGAAAAATCTACAAGTGCATACTTTTTTAATGAAGTTTCTGATAAGACACTTTTTGACACTATTTCTGATATTTCAGAGGAGTTCTTCTGGGCGTACAGTAATAAATTAAAAACAATCCAGTTTTTTGGTCGAGGAAGGCGCATCCTAGCCCTACCAGAGCGGAAAATGAAGTTTCCTGAAGAAATTTATGAGAACAATATAATACCCGATGAATATTCTGATATCTTTATGGAATTTACTCATGCCATGGAAGAGGGGAAATGCCTCCCAATCGAACTAGATTTTAATCTTCCTAATGGGAAGGCTGAGCACTTCAGAATCGATTATAGGTTAATTTTAGATAATAACAATAAACCCTTGTTCTCAATTGGAAAAACAGCTGTAATACCAAGGTAATTAATAGGTAATAATTAATATTAACCTTCATAATAAAAAAACGGTTCAAATCCGCAACGTAGTTTTGCGCCATCTGTAACCGTCTCAATTGTTTATAATAACGTATTAATTATTAATTGTGCATTAATAATTATCTAACGCAGTCTCGTGTAATTTCAGTGATTGAATGTACACCGCACATTGCCATAGTATCCTTTAGCTCTATAGCAAGCTTTTCTACGTACGCTTTGACCCCTTCTGTCTCACTGCCATAGACTGCATTTACAAATGGGCGACCTATTAAAACAGCATCTGCCCCAAGTGCTAGGGCTTTAAAAATATCTAAACCTGTTCTCACTCCCCCGTCTACCAAAACTTTCATTCGCCCATTAACTTCATGGACTATTTCTTCTAAAACTTCACATGTTGATGGACACTGATCTAACACTCTACCACCATGATTCGACACTACAATCCCACTAGCTCCAGCATCCAAAGCCTTTAGAGCTCCTTTTATGGTCATAATTCCTTTTATAATAAATGGGATACCTGCATAATCTATTATCTCCTTAAGCTCTGCCACAGTTTTACTTCCCGCTGGTGGAGTTAAATTTTTTAAAAATGGTAGTCCTGCTGCATCAATATCCATTGCTATAAACTTTGCACCAGAATCTTTAGCTAAATCTATTTTTGAAAAGATGGTCTCTTTATCCCAAGGTTTAACCGTTGGAACGCCCTTTCCACCTGCATTTTTTATTGCAGCACATGCGCCCTTATACACATCTGGATTTCCCCCGTCCCCAGTAAAGGCAACTATTCCTGCTGCCTCACACTCTCGTACTAGAATATCATTGTATTGCATGTCATTATATTTTTCGCCATAATGCATATTCATCGCACCAACTGGAGAGGCAAAAAAAGGAAACATATACTTATTACCAAAAAGTTCAATTGAAGTATCAACAGGTTTATTTTCGCAGATTGTATCCATATTCACACAAACTTCTTGCCATTTTTGATAGTTGCGAATAAAACCAGTGGCTAAGCCTTTGGCACCTGGTCCTGGCATACTTGCTTTACATGCTAAACCGTTGCACACTGGACATGCTTTACAAAATGGACCCATTTGTCCTTTAGCACTTTCTAATACTTCTTGATATGTCATTTGTTTCTCTCCTTTTTACGGCTTTCAGCCGTGACAGCTTTTATTTTTTTTCTGAAACTTCGTTTCGATTTTTTTCTAAATTATGTTATAAGGGAGGGCACCAGCTCGGAGTTGCGAAGCCCGCAGGTTCCCTCCCTTAACCCACCCTCCTTGGGCGACGCTTTTTACTGTTACAGAGTTTTGGCTATCACCTAGTACTGAATTTCTTTAACAAAAATTTGATGCCAAATACTTTCTTGTGAGTTTTTATGAGATAAAGCAATTTCAACAATTTTATTCCACTTTTGCATTGGTGTATTCAAAACACCCTCCATCTATGCTACCCATTATACATTATTAATTATTAATTAATCCACGTTTGTTTTCAATACCGCTAAGAAGGCGCTCTGTGGAAGTTCTACGTCGCCAATCATTTTCATGCGCTTTTTACCTTCTTTTTGTTTTTCGAGAAGTTTGCGTTTACGGGTAACATCCCCTCCGTAACATTTAGCTAAAACGTCTTTTCTAAGCGCATTAACCGTTTCACGGGCAATAACGTTGCTTCCAATTGCACCTTGTATTGCAATCTTAAATTGTTGTTTAGTAATTTCTTCTTTAAGCTGTGAACAAACGTGTCTTGCGTGGTCGTATGCATTTCCACGGAATGAAAGTTGCGCTAAAGCATCTACTCCCTTACCGTTAATAAGTATGTCAATTTTTACAAGATCTGTTTCTCTGTATCCTATAAGCTCGTAATCAAATGATGCGTACCCTCGAGTACAGCTTTTGAGTCTATCATAAAAATCAAATAATACTTCGGCTAAAGGCATTTCATAAATAATCTCAACTCGCTTTTCATCTAAGTACTGCATATTTACTTGAATACCGCGTTTTTCGGTACAAAGTGACATAATTGGCCCTAAGTACGTTGCAGGAGTAATAATAGCCGCCTTAATATATGGCTCTTCAGCTTGCGCAATTTTACCACCATCAGGGTAATCTGCTGGATTGTCAATATATTTTTTTTCGCCGTTATTAAGTGTTACATGGTATCGAACAGAAGGAGCGGTAAAAATTACAGATTGACCAAAGTCACGCTCTAAACGTTCTTGCACTACCTCTAAGTGTAAGAGACCTAAAAATCCACATCTAAAACCATGTCCAAGTGCTAATGAAGAGTCTTTTTCAAAAACTAAGCTTGCATCATTAAGCTTAAGTTTATCCATACTGTCTCTAAGCTCTTCATAGTCATTGGTATCTACAGGATAAATTGAAGAGAATACAACTGGCTTAACTTCTTTAAATCCTGCTAAAGGTTCCTCTGCAGGATTATCCGCCATGGTAATGGTGTCCCCAACTTTTACATCGGCAACAGTCTTGATACCGGCAATTATGTAGCCTACATCGCCTTCTTCCAAGATGGCTTTTTCCTCTAACTTTAACTTAAAAATACCAACTGTTTCTACCTTGTACTCAGTTCCTGTTGCCATATAACGTATTGTTTGTCCAGGCTTTATTGAACCTGCAAAAACACGAATATGAACAACAACTCCACGGTATGGGTCATAATGACAGTCAAAAATTAAGGCCTTAGTTTTCCCAGACTCATCATGTGTAGGGCACGGTATTCTCTCAACTATAGCCTCAAATAGCTCATCAATCCCTTCACCTGTTTTTGCAGAACATAAAATTGCCCCTTCAGGATCCAAGCCTAAGTCGTGTTCAATTTGCTTCTTTGCTGATGGAATATCAGCTGCCGGAAGGTCAATTTTATTAATAACGGGAACCATTTCAAGGTCGTGCTCAAGAGCTAAATACATATTCGAAAGTGTCTGTGATTCCACGCCCTGTGCTGCATCGACTAGCAATAGGGCGCCTTCACATGATGCAATAGCTCTGGAAACCTCATACGAAAAGTCTACGTGGCCTGGAGTATCTACAAAATTAAGTTCATAGGTATTGCCATCTTTAGCAGTATATGGAATAGTTACAGCTTGGCTTTTTATGGTAATACCGCGTTCTCGTTCAATATCCATACT
>CAYJHL010000108.1:0-6588 GCA_964369585.1 uncultured Treponemataceae bacterium
TTGCAATTTATAACCACAATGGTTATGCAGTTGCAAAAGACTCAGATTACGATGGAGCTAGAGCTGCAGGACAACTCGTAGCAAAATAAAACTACACTTACAAGAGCATACACGAAAGTACCATTTGCTTTCTTGTATGCTCTTTTTAATAGGACAAACATGATAGAATTTGATAATGTTAGCAAGGTATATCCAAACGGAACAGTTGGCCTCGATAATGTAACACTAAAAATAGATCAGGGCGAATTTGTTGCAATAATAGGTCTTTCAGGAGCAGGAAAATCTACTCTTATCAGAACCGTAAATCGAATGATTGAAGTTACAGATGGAGTTGTTGAAGTTGAAGGAATTAATGTTAGAAGTCTCCAAGGGAAAGATTTACGCTCATATAGAAGAAACGTAGGAATGATTTTCCAGTCATTTAACCTTGTACCAAGAGCTACCGTTATCAAAAATGTATTACAGGCTCGTTTACCCAATCTCCCTTTTTGGAAAGTACTTTTAGGAGTCTACCCTAAAGAAGATAAACTGCTTGCACTTGAAGCCCTTGATAAAGTGGGTATTTTAGAAAAAGCATACTCAAGGGTTGACCATCTTTCAGGCGGCCAGCAACAACGTGTTGCCCTCGCAAGAACTCTTGCACAACAGCCAAAAATCATCCTTGCAGACGAGCCTGTAGCAGCACTCGATCCCGTAACCGCAAAACAAGTTATGGATGACTTTAAACGCATCAATAAAAACATGAATATTTCAATTCTTATTAATATTCACCATGTTGAACTTGCATTGGAATATGCAGATAGAGTTATTGGTATCAAAAAAGGAAAAATCGTATATGATGGGCCTGCCAATAAGGTAGATCAGTCAATACTTAATGATATATACATAAAAGCAGAGGGGGTGCAAGTAGATGAAACTGCACAACCCGCTTCTTAATTTACCTAAAAAAAGCACATTTACACTCGAAAATGGAAAAGTGGTTGACGAACCTAAAAGCAAAACACCTGTCATTGTTGTTTCATTGCTTATTGCAATAATTATTGCTGGATTTATGACAGGCTTTGATGGGGCACAGCTTGTTAGACGTATCAGTTACTTTTTTGATATTCTTGTTCGAATGGTTCCACCTGATTTGAGCTATATAAATGAAATATGGTTTCCACTTATTGAAACATTAGCAATGTCCATTGTCGGTTCAGTAATTGGTTCCATTATAGCCGTTCCAGTTGCATTTCTAGCTTCTTCAAATATCGTACATAACAAGGTAATTGTTGGGATAGTGCGCTTTATTCTTGGAATTACTAGAACACTTCCAACACTAGTCACGGCCCTTATTGCAGTATTCATTTTTGGACTTGGTTCTTTTGCGGGTACTGTAGCCATTGCTATCTTTACCTTTTCCTTTATCGGTAAGCTTTTGTACCAACAAATTGAAACCGTTGATATGGGAGCATATGAAGCAATGGAAGCAATGGGGTCATCAAAGATTAGAGCCTTTTGGGCAGCTATTGCCCCTCAAGTTCTTCCAACATACATTGCAAACTGTTTATATTGCTTTGAAGGAAGTGTTCGATATTCAGCAATACTGGGCTACGTTGGTGCAGGGGGACTAGGCCTCCTTCTCAATGAAAAGCTAGGCTGGAAACAATATGATAAGGTTGGAATGATTTTATTAACACTCCTTGTTACGGTTGGAATTATTGAAATAATTAGCCGTTATTTTAGAAAGAAGCTATCATAAGAGGACTAAAGAATACATGTATAACGAAAGAGTAATAAAAGCGTACGAAAGAGAACCAAAGAACTGGATTTCAAAACTCATTCTCCTTTTTGTGGTAGTTGTAATACTCATGTACTCGGGAAATAGTATTACAGATCCTAAAGTAACCACGGGAGGAATGGATGTAGCAAAGAATATTATTCGAGGTCTTTTTAACCCCTCATGGGATTTATTTAATTTTACTAAAACAGGAATTCCTTATCTTTTATTAGAAACGATTTGCATTGCCTTTTTAGGCACACTCATTGGAGCAGTGTTAGCTCTTCCTACCGCATTTTTAAGTGCATCAAATATGGTACCAAAAGGCGTTTCATGGATTGGTCGAATTCTCACCATGGTAATCAGAACAATACCTGCATTCGTATATGGACTTATGTTTATTCGTGTTTCAGGCCCTGGCCCTTTTGCAGGCCTTTTAACCATGAGTTTAACCTCTGTTGGAATGCTTACAAAACTTTATGTAGAAACTATAGAAGACTTAAATTTTGGCATATTAGAATCCATGAGTGCAATGGGATGCAACGGTTTTCATAAAGTGAGACATGGAGTAATTCCACAGCTAATGCCAGACTTTATTTCTACTGTTGTATACCGCTTTGACATGAATCTTAGAGATGCTACAACACTTGGTCTGGTAGGGGCCGGAGGTATTGGAGCCCCACTTATTTTTGCGATGAATGAATTTAGATGGAATGATGTTGGCTCATACTTACTCGGATTAATTATTCTTGTGTTTGTAATAGAATATTTTTCAGGGAAAATTCGTGTAAAACTTACTCGAGGCTAAAATCAACATGCTAAAAAGTGCAAAAATATATTTTACTAGTGATGTTCATGGCTACTTTTATCCTACAAATTACAAACAAGAAGACCCTTGCAATATAGGGCTGTTTTCTATAGCAAATGAGATAAACTCAAAAAAAGAAAATACCCTTCTTATAGACGGGGGCGATATGATTCAAGGAAGCCCCTTTCTTCAATATTTACAAAAGAGTGAAAAAGGATATAATGATGTTTCTTCTATTATAAATGATATCGGTTATAATTTTGTTTCACTTGGGAATCATGACTTTAACTTTGGATACGATACATTGAAGCAGTATGTTAACAACATAAACGCAAAGGTTCTTTGTTGTAATCTCATTGATAAAAAAGGTGAACTAATTTTTTTACCATATCACATAGAGAAATTAGAAAATGGTTTAACTATTGGCTTTATTGGAGCTGTCACAGACTATGTAAATGTATGGGAAGATACAGCAAACATAGAGCACCTTACAATACTCCCAGCCTTTGAATGTATAAAAAAAGCGCACGATGACATAGTAAAAAAATGCGATGTACTTGTATGTATTTACCACGGTGGATTTGAGTACGACGTAAATGATTCAGACAATTACTTACTTACTACGAAGGGAGAAAATATTGGACTTGCTATTTGCAAAGAGATGAAATTTGACCTATTGCTAACAGGGCATCAGCACATGCAAGTACAGGGAAAAAATATCTTTGGAACACATACATTACAAGTTCCAAGCAATGCTACATGGTATGCTGATATAGACATTGCATTTGAAGAGAGTAAGGGTGTACAAATACAAAGTAAAAACATCATGGCAAGTGCCCTTAAAACAAATAAAGATCTAGAAAAAAAATATGAACTTCTACAACAGAATGTGCAATCATGGCTCGACATTCCCGTTGGAAAACTATCACAAGCAATTTGCCAAACAAATCCGTTAGAAATAATGCAAAATGGATGGCGCTTTTCAGAACTTTGCAATAGCATTATAATAGAAAAAACAGGTGCTGATATATGCTGCACCAGTCTTATGAACGAGCCACACCCGCTTACTAAAACGGTAACAATGCGAGATATTGTAAGTGCATACCCATTTTCAAATGAAATCACCATCCTTGAGGTAAATGCTAAAATTATAAAGGATGCTCTAGAGCAGGTGGCAAGTTTTTTTATTCTTGAAAATGGAAACATTGCGATTAATCCAAAATATACAAAACAAAAACTTGAATTATATAATTTTGACTTTTACTACGGCATAGAATACACATTTGATATACGAAAAGATATTGGAAGCAGAGTTGTTCGATTGCAAAAAGATGGAAAAGATTTAGAAGAAGACAAAATGTACACCCTTGGACTAACTGGTTATAGGGCAAGTGGCGCCGGTGGATATGATATGTTTAAGAAGTGTAAAACAATTTCCAGAACAATAGAAGATGTTCAACAAATGCTTATAGAAAAGATAACGGGAAGCGTAGTACTTCCCGCTAAAGCAGATTACAAAGTACTGTATTAGTTTTTACCCTACTCATCTAATTTAGGTATAATAAACCTTACAGAGGTATGCACGCCTAAAATTTCATGTGCAAAATCATATGTAATACCGACACTTGCTTGTCCAAACAGATAGTTAATTCCTGTTCCTACTCCAACTTGAACAAAAGGGTTTGAAAACATATGTTTATTGGAAACACCTTGACCTTGAACTATGTTAGAGGCCCATGACCAATTATTATGTATATCGGAAAACAGAAGTCGTACATTGGCATACGGTGTAAAATAATATGCAATTTGTTTAGATATTTGTGTCTCGGCAAACAGCACATGCGCTTTTGATTTTACTGTAATAAAAGATTTACCGGAAGTAGAAGATATGCTACTATCATAATATGAATAGCCTATTCCTGCTGAAAGACGAGGAAGAAGCGTATCTCCTTCAATGATTGCATATCGAATTGAAGATGAAAAAGATAGAAAATCAACAAAAAGAGAATTATCATCCATTTCAACCTTATTTAAAGCTAAAAAGCTTGCCCCAAAATCAAATGGTAATACAAAGCCTCCAAGCCTAAGATCAAAGGCAGCGGTCGGCAAATAGAGTGTAGAATCTGAGCTCGGTGCAACTCCTACCTCTTGAGCAGCAGCAGAAAAATCTTTAGTATCTATTTGAGCAAGACCGAGCGAAAGCCCCGCACCTGCATGCGGAAAATCACTTGGCATGATATTCCCAATCCATGCATCAGGCCATATTCCTGTTTGTGTTGCGGTGTTAGGTAACGTATCAAAAAGGTTTTCTGAAAAGTCATTTAGACTATTATTAATAGTTAACGAATTTTGAGAAAAAACAAAAAAATGCATTATTAAAATAAGAAAAACCAATACTTTTTTTTTCATACACTCACCTCTTTATATTTCTTCTACAATTAGTATAACACTTCAGTTTCTTTGGTGCAACAAAAAATGTATTCCAATTCTACAAAATTACTATTGTAAGAGGAGGTCATTATTGCTTTACGCTGTACATTATATCATTATTTATTTTTTTATAAAAAACACTTTCAATTTCGCTAAATGATTTCCCTTTAATTTGAGGAAGAAGCCACATTAATTTCGTAATGGTGGCTTCTATGGTCATATCAAAGGCTTCTAGTATATCGAGCTCACGTTTTACACGCACACCTACTTCATACACAGTCATATTGCTTCCCTCATTTGCAACTTGAGTTGTCATTACAACAAGCTTGCAATTTTTTGGGGACTGCTTTTGCATTTGGATATAAAACTCATCTACCACACTTTGAGGTATACCACCCACACCAAAACTTTCTATAACGATGCCGTCATAGTGCTCAAAAAAATAGCGAATTATATGGGGCTGAATGCCCGGATACATTTTTAAAATTGCAACATTTTTATGCATGTTGTGATAAAACTTTAAGCTGTCAGCACAGCGAGGCAATGAAAAATAACGAGTTATTTCTCCATCATGCATTACTGCTAGATACGGATAGTTAATGCTTTCAAATGCATGGAAACTTTTCGTTTGTACTTTTTTTGCTCTCGAACCCAGAATCACTTTGCCGTCAAAAACAATACAAACATCATGAGAATCATTATCTGATGCATAAATAAAGCTGTTAAGTAAGTTATTTTTTGCATCGGTACTTTCAAAGGCAATTGATTTTTGAGCACCAGTAAGCACAATCGGTTTCGGAGAATTTTGAATCATGTATGAGAGGGCAGCAGCGGTATAGGCCATGGTATCTGTTCCATGAGCAATGACAAAGCCGTCATAATCTGTATAGTTTTCTTCTATTGTTTTAGAAATAAGATGCCAATGTTTCACTTCGACATTGGTACTATCAATGTTACAAACTTGAATAGTATCTACACTACAAACGTTACGTACTTGAGGAATATATGATAGTAATTCGTTTGAACTGAGGCCGGGAGCAAGACCACTTGCTGTTTTTGTAGAAGCAATGGTCCCTCCCGTTCCAATCATAAGTATTTTTTTCATTAGGATACGTATTCGCCTATTTTATAGAGCTAGTTCTATAATCCCAATCACAACTATCAAGTTTTTCAATTGCATCAACAACACAATCTACTAACACTTTTTCCATTTTTGCACCTTTTTCCGCAGTTGCCTTTGTAGCATCACCTGTTGCACCGCAATTGGTTATTTCTGAAAAATCCCATTTTATATCAATATGGTCTGGGATATTATCTGGAACTACACAAGAAGCAAGTTCTGGTTCGCACCATTGTGGATATAAGTGATATGCGATAGAAGATTCCCCTTCTCCCGCATGCCCTAACCCATTCCATACTTCAAAGGTATCTTTTGGAAGCAAATCACCTGCAACAACCCACCATGCTGGGAGTGCTGCTATTTTTGCCTCTGGATACTTTTCTTTAATTCGTCTTGATGCAATTTCAATTGGGGCGATATTACCATCATGTCCATTCATCAAAAAGATTTTTGTAATACCATTTCGCAAAA
>CAYJHL010000109.1:0-6546 GCA_964369585.1 uncultured Treponemataceae bacterium
CGCTCTTGCTTCCATGACGATTATTTTTGCCTTGATATTTTGAGTCTTTTGAGTATGTTGGCTTTTCGCCTCTGTTTCCTCTATTATCTCTGTCGCTTCTATTTCTGTCTCGGTCATTACGAGAGTTTCTATCTCGGCTATCTCTTGAAGGGCGTCGGTCATCTCTTCTGCCTCGAGAGTCGCCTCTTTCATCGCCATCAAAGTAGTTATCGGTTTTAATATACTGCCCCGCACTTTTGTCTTCAATAAACATATCTTCACCAGGCATTGTTGCCGGAATTGGCTTTTCAATATATTTTTCAATTGCAGGGAGATTGTAAACATCTTGTTCTGAGCAGAATGTGTATGCTTTACCAGATTTTCCAGCACGTGCAGTTCGCCCAATTCTATGCACATAGTTTTCCGCTTCGTTTGGTAAATCGTAGTTTACAACAAGTTCAAGGTCGTCAACATCAATACCACGTGCAGCTACGTCTGTTGCCACCAAACATTTAAGTTCACGAGTTTTGAAAGAATTCATAACTTGTAATCGTTTTGATTGTGGTAGGTCCCCAATAATAAACTCACAAGTGTAGCCATTAATTTTTAACCGCTTTGCTACAACTTCACAAGAACGTTTAGTATTACAGAAAATTATTGTACTGTCACTTTTTCCATTTTTTAATATACCTAAAAGAAGCTTCATTTTTTCATCACTAGAAACGTGGAACAATACCTGATCAATTTCATCAACGGTAATATTATCAGCTTCAATGGTGATTTCGTGTGCGTTATCAGTGTATTCCCATGCAAGGTTTTTAACATACGTATTTAATGTTGCACTAAATAGCATTGTACTTCTGTTTTTTTGATCTGGTAGCACTTTTATTAAACGTCGTAGGTCTGGGTAAAATCCCATGTCAAACATTCTGTCTGCTTCGTCTAATACCAAAAAACCTACCTTGCTTAAATCCATTACAGTTGATTCTTGCAAATCTAATACACGCCCAGGTGTACCAATCATAATGTCAACGCCCTTCTTTAAGAAGTTTGTTTGCTTTTCATAACCTACACCACCATAAAAACTTGCAGCTTTTAATTTTGTACCAGATAATAAAAGCTTTGCTTCTTGTTCAACTTGAACAGCAAGTTCTCTAGTTGGAACCATAATGAGTGCTTTTTTTCCATGTTCATTGGTAAGTATTTGCTGTATAACGGTAGTTAAAAAAGCGGCTGTTTTTCCTGTCCCTGTTTGAGACTGGACATACAAATCACGCCCGTCAAGGGCCTGAACCAACACCTGTTCTTGTACAGGCGTGCAGGTTTCGTATCCTGCTTTTGCAAGGCCGGCCATTAGCTCAGCGTGCAAATTTAATTCACTAAAATTCATGTACTCTCTTTTGCGATAACTCGCTACATATGGTAAGACTATTCTTACCTAAATAATGTAAGATTGGGATCTGTCTACTGCCATTCGACATAAAACTACAAAGAGCTTTTTACCTACTGCTATTCGGTTATCCCAGTGTTTACGATAAAACTTGAGAGTATACTAGCATGTTTTTAGATTATTTGCAATAAGAAACAAGTTTTTATATGTTAGTTCTCGTTTTCTGTAGAATCGCCATAAAAGATATAAGTACTCTTTCCTGCATGTTTTGCGCGATACAAAGCTTTATCTGCCATATTGTTAAGTGTTTCATAATCAACACCAAACATTGGAATCATGACTAACCCAAGACTAATTCCGACTTTTTCTAACGACACATCTGGTATAGTAATTGCATTTACAGATTCTAAAATTCGCATTGAAACTTTTCGTGCATCTTCCTTTGAATCAATATCTTGCAATAAAATTATAAACTCATCGCCGCCGAGACGACCAAACACATCTTGTGCACGGAGACACTTCTCTACTGCTTCAACAAACTTTAGTAGATATATATCACCAATTTGATGACCATAAGTATCATTTATTAGCTTAAAGTTATCTATATCAGCTATCATAAGAGTGTGTTTTTGTTCAGAAGCTTCAGAGGTACTAATAATATCTATAATTCTCTCAGTTGCTGTGGCACGACTATATACTTTGGTAAGAGAATCTGTTTCAACAGTTAGTTTTAATTTTTTAGCAAGTTGCCGGCTTGATAGCAATGCCTTTTTTAAAACAGCTTCTTTTCGGAGTGCAGACACTAAAGAAGATGTAACAAAACCTCCAAATATTACTATCATAAAGATAGAAAAAAGAAGTGTGGTTTGATTTATTTCATTCGCCATAGCAACTGTTACTTCACTGAGAATAATACTTATTACACACCAATTGGTATTTGGAACCGTTACCATAACTGCTGTTCGGTTTTCCTTCTGAATCATATACTTTAAAAGAGTTGTTTCGCCATTTTGCATATCTTCACGAATAGATTCAACCGTATGTTCATTTTGCATATTTAAGGAACTAATAAAGGTATACATATCACCATCTTTAAAAAGATTATCACTATTACCGCTTAAGACTAATGGAATACCCTCTACGGTACATAGGTGAAAAAAAGCCTCTCCACCAAAGCTTTTAAGACTTAAAAGTTCAGAAAAATTATCTAAGTAATAAACACCATACAGTTCACCTATTTTCACTTCGTCGATATAGAGAGGAGTACCTACAGTAAAAAACTTTCTCCCAGAATATTCATCAACACTAGGATCTGAAACAAAAACTTCATCATCTGCAATATTATTTAAGGAAAAAGGAACGGCAGTTTTAAGCGGAATACGGCTTCCGTCTAAAGGTGTGTTTCCATAAAAAGATATATAAAGGTTATCGAACCCTGAAACACCTTTAATATCATACAAAGCATCTAGCATAGCTTGTTCGCTCGGGGCTTGTTGTAAAACAGCTTCTTTACCTGTTTTGATGAGGAATGTAGAATTTTTCATTATCGCTGAAATTTTATCTGCCATTCCAGTTGCTAACTCAACCAAAAACACATCATTCATTTTTTCAACTTCTGTTTTGTTACTTAAAGAAAATAGAATAATTCCTATTATTACTAAAACAGAAACGATTCCTCCACCCCAGTAAAGCACACGATTCCTACCGTGCAATAGTGACGTTTTTTCTAATAACATTTCATCAATATGATGTTCTTTTTGAGTATTATTATATGCAGTATGTGTTATTGATGATTTTATATTCACAAAAAGTTCCTATTATTTTTAATTTGTTTTTAACACACAACAATTTAGAAAAAGATTTATTAATCATTGTTTTTTGACAGTGATTCTTCTTTTTTTGCTTCGCTTTTATCTTTAAGATCGGCGACTCCAATAAAAATCGCAATTAATCCAACAAAAGCTGCCAAGGTTGGTGCAAAACCTTTTAGAAAAAAAATAATTTCATCTGACCATGCAAGGCCCGTAGGTAATAATGAAAATACGGTAAATCCACATAAAAGTAATCCCACAATCAAAGAAACCATAAATCCTCCAAGACCTTTTGTTAAATATGTTTGTTTAAATTTTACCATACTTTATATATCTAGTCAAGGTAAAAAAAATATGTTATACTGAACCGATGAATAAATCTCTTATTTTGCAGGCGGTAAAAATTAGTACCCCTGTTTTTTTTGGATATATCGCAATTGGGATACCATTTGGGTTAATGCTTGTAAATGCAGGCTACCCTTGGTGGATGGCTCCGCTCATGTCAATTTTGATGTACGCTGGAGCAGGCCAATATGCTGCTGTAGGCCTTTTTGCAGCCGGTGCAGACATGTCTACAATAATTTTCACAATGCTAGCAATAAACATAAGACATATAGTATATGGGCTGTCTTTAATAGAACAATTTAGAGGAATTGGAGCGTGGAAGCAGTATATAGCATTTGCTCTAACCGATGAAACGTATGTACTATTAACCAACTGCCCACTTCCAGCGCGTGCACCAGCAGGGCCTTTTTATGGAACCATTGCTATTTTAAATCATTGTTATTGGATTTTAGGTGGGCTTATTGGTGCCATTGCAGGAATGCTCATTCCGTTTTCATTTGAAGGGGTAGACTTTGCCCTTACATCGCTTTTTATTGTACTCCTTATAGACCAACTACGCTCTACAAAAAACCCTCTTCCTCCACTTATTGGAGGAGTATGTGCACTTATTGCCCTTTTTATTGTGGGGCCAGGAAACATGCTTATTGCGGGCATTGCCTTCGGTATTGCAGTATTAGTACTTATGCGTAAGCCGATTGAAAGACGTCAAAGGGAGGAAGCGAATGGCTAATGAATCTTTATCTATAGCAAATGCCCTCATAAGTATTCCCGTTATGACTGTCATCATTTTTTTACTTAGGTATTTTCCTTTTGCTTTTTTTTCAAAGCGCACCCCTCCACCACTTTTTGGTTATATTGGAAAGTATTTACCTCCAATGGTAATGGCAATATTAATTGTATATAGTCTTCAATCAATTGATTTTTCAACAAAACCGCACGGGCTAGCACACATTGCAGGCTGTTTATTTACAATTATTATGCATGTTTGGAAAAAAAATGCCATGATTAGCATATTTGGTGGTACAATAGTATATATGGTAATTAGTCAATTAATAATTAATAATTAACAATTGACTAATTACTAGGTACGAATTACTAATTGAGAGGGTAAAGCAACCGGTCATTCTGACTCTGCTCGCTGATGTGGCTACAGGAAGAATCTAATTATTGAATAAGTAGGAACAAGAGGGAGATTCTTCACGGGCACAGAAATGGGGTAAAACTCAGAATGACAGGTGTGAAAAATAAAAATCTGCGTAATCTGTGGATAAAAAGAAAAAATAAAGGCAAAAAAATATACACAAGGACGGTAAAAAAATGCAGTACAGAATATTTCCAAAAATTCAAGACAAACAGATTTCAGTATTAGGTTTTGGAACAATGAGGCTCCCGATAAGTGCGGTCGATACAGAACTAGGCAAGGCCAATGACCCTTCCAATATTGATTTAGAGGCAACTAAGCAACTTATAAAGGAAGCCTATGATCAAGGTGTGAACTATTATGATACCGCTTATTTTTACCATGGTGGAAAAAGTGAAATCGCACTAGGCAAGGTGTTAAAAGAATTAGGCATTCGAGAAAAAATCTTTATTGCAGATAAAATGCCTATATGGCTTTTAAAAGAAGAGGATGATTTAGAGCGAATTTTTAATGAGCAGTTAGAAAAGCTGCAAGCTGATTATATTGATTTCTATCTTTTACATGCTTTAAACGATAAATCATGGGAAAAAGCAAAAAAATTAAAAGCTATCCAATTTATAGAAAGGAAAAAGCGAGAAGGAAAAATTAAGCATATAGGATTTTCATTTCATCACGAACTTGAAACTTTTAAAGATATTATAGACTCATACCCTGGTTGGGAGTTTTGTCAAATTCAATACAATTATTTAGATGAACAGTTTCAAGCGGGGAAAGAAGGTTTAGCATATGCTGCAAAACAAGAAATTGGCGTCATTGCAATGGAACCACTTCGAGGTGGATTACTTGCAAATGTTCCAAAACAAGTACGTGATATTTTTGCCGTAGCAAACAAGCCTCGCATGCCATATGAATGGGCTCTTCGCTGGGTTTGGGAAGATCAAGGAATTATTACCGCTCTTTCAGGAATGGGAGCAATGGATCAAGTTATTGGAAACTGTGCTGTTGCAAGTTCAGGAAAAGCAAACTCACTTCCGTCTAGCCAAATCAAAATTGTAGAAGAAGCACGCGATTGGATTAATAATGCGATGGAAATTCCATGTACGGGATGCTCTTACTGTATACCATGCCCTACCAAAGTTGCAATACCTGAAATTTTTAGAGAATATAATAGACTTGCAATGAATGGAGTTTTGGAAACAGGAAAAGATAGCTCAGGGCTTATCCACTCTGTTGAATATACTAAAATCAAGGCAAAAGAAGCTGGAGCAGACAAATGTGTATCTTGTGGGAAATGTGTTGGTCACTGTCCACAAAACATTGCAATTCCAAAAGAACTTGCAAAAATTCATGGGGAACTTGCGTAGAGAGGTTATCCGCAGATTACGCAGATTAATCCCTGCCCGTATATTCTACCCATACAAATCTGCGGTTTCATCCCCCCATATCTAAGCCCACCACATTATTAATTATGCATTATTAATTATTAATTATCAAACATCCTCTTGACAATAATGCTAATTTCATGCATTCTAATACATAACAAATCTTAATTTAGAATGTCGTATTTTGCGGCTATGGGGGAAATGGAAAAGAATTGAAAGGAAGTACTGTATCAATCGAAAACGTATCCAAGAATTTTGGATCCTTTTGTGCTCTTGATGACGTGAGCATTGAAATTAAAAAAGGCGAGTTTTTTTCGCTTTTAGGACCATCTGGATGTGGTAAAACAACCCTTTTACGTATTATTGCAGGGTTTGAGTTTCCAGATAATGGTGTTGTGTTGTTTGATGATAAGGATGTTATACCACTTCCTCCAAACAAGCGACCTTCAAATACAGTGTTTCAAAATTATGCTCTGTTTCCACACCTATCTGTTTTTG
>CAYJHL010000110.1:0-6473 GCA_964369585.1 uncultured Treponemataceae bacterium
CATCAATTTTATCTGCATTTTCTTTAAAAAGTTTTGCACATGAACGAGCATCTTCCAGTGTTCCAACAACACCTCTAGAAGCATCAGTTGTTGAAAGTGTTATTGAATCATACCCCAGCTTATCCAGTATACCTATCACTTCTTGACGAGTATTTATAGAAAGCTCTGCATTAAAAAACCCTCGGTTTCCAACAATTAACCCAAATGTAATTTTCTTATTAACCATATTATTTCCTTTTTAAAGATTTATTTGTTTGCATTTGATCAAATGCTACCGCTATGATTATTACAAAACCTTTTATAACTATCTGCCAGAAGGATGATACTCCAACCATAACCATTCCATCATTTAAGATACCAATTACAAAAGCTCCAATTATAGCTCCTCCTATTGACCCTCTACCACCAGCTAGGGAAGTCCCACCTAAAACTGTAGCAGCTATCGCATTCATCTCAAAAGATTCACCAATAGCAGGGTGGGCAGCAACTAGTTCAGAACTTACAATTAACCCAACCAACGCTGCACAGCCTCCTGAAATCATATACACATAGTATTTTATTTTGTTTACTTTGATACCAGATAAGTGTGCAGCACCTTCATTACCTCCGATTGCGAAAACATATCTTCCAAAAGGTGTCTTTTTTGAAACAAAGACACTCAAAGCTACAAGCACTACCATAATCCAAATAGATATAGGAATCCCAAAAAACACACCAGATCCGAGAAATGTGTATCCTGTATTTCCTAATTCAGGCCTTCCTACCAAATTTGGAAAGGTACTACCAGAAGATCGAAGAAGCGCAAAACCACGACACATAAACTGGGTACCTAGAGTAGCAATAAATGGGGCTATATTATACTTTGTTATTAAAAAGGCATTAAAAGCACCTACGAAAACCCCTAATGCAATCGAAATTAGAATGATCACTGGGACAGAAAAATATACTGTGACTCCCAACATATTTAGAACTAACCCCTCATAGATTAGACCACCTGCAATCATTCCACTCAATCCCGCTATAGCCCCTACAGAAAGGTCTATTCCACCTGTAAGAACAACAAAAGTTAATCCTATTGTTAAAAAAGCATTTTGAGCAACGTGTTTTGCCAAAATAAGTAAAGTAGAACTTCTCAAAAAATTTGGAGAAAGAATACTAAACACTATCACCAAAACCACCAAAGCTACAATTATTCGCGCCTTAACAAGCACCTCAGCAGAAAGAATACTCTTTGTATTAATTTTACCCATTTTTCACTCCTCTATTCTGTAGCATTTAAATCAATAGCTGAAGCTGCTATTAATTTTTCTTCAGTTAATTCATTTTTTTGAAACTCACCTTTTATTTTCCCAGTGCTCAGAACAATTACCCTATCAGGGATAGCAAGCATTTCTTGAATTTCTGAAGAAATAAAAATAATTCCCAAACCTTGACTCGCAAGTTTTTCACAAATATTAAACACATCTCGTTTTGCTGCAATATCTATACCCCGTGTGGGCTCATCCATTAACAATACCTTAACATTAGTTAATAGACTTTTTCCGATAACAACTTTTTGTTGATTTCCACCGGAAAGGGATGATATAAGCGCGGTGTTTGCAGGAACCTTTACACGCAAATCTTTTATATACTCATCTACAGTAGAACTCTCTTTTGCAGAATCTATAACATGATATTTTGTGAAGGCAGATAGATTTGAGACAGTCATATTTGTTTTGATATTCAAATCAGGAAAAATAGCAAGGTTTTTTCTATCTTCAGGAATTAAAGCAAAACCTTCTTTAATTCTAGTATTTATATCTTTTGAAACAATTTCTTTTGACTCAAGAAGTACTGTCCCTTTGTAAGTAGGCTGTGCTCCTACTAAACACTCCAACAGCTCTGTTCGCCCCGCTCCGCGCAAACCAAAGAATCCTAATATTTCCCCTTTTCGCAAAGAAAAAGAAATATTATTCAAGAGCATTTTTCCATTATCTGAGTTCTGCAAACTAAGATTTTTTACTTCGAGCAAAACATCTTGAGGAACTCTATCTGTCTCGATTCTATCGACCGTATTACCACCAGTCATACGATCAACAATCCATGCAATATTAATATCTTTTACCATTGCCTCTTCAATAAATTTTCCATCGCGCAAAATAGTTATATAGTCTCCAATTGCCATAACTTCTTCTAAGCGGTGAGAAATATAAATAATGGAAACATTATTTGATTTTAATTCTTCAATAATTGAAAACAGAATAAGAACTTCTTCTTGGCTCAAAGCAGACGTCGGTTCATCCATAATGATTACCTTAGCATTTTGAGAAAGAACCTTTGCAATTTCAACTATCTGTTGTTGTCCAACACGTAAATCTTTTATTAAAGTACTTGGATCTATAAAAAGCTTTAACTTATCTAAGTATACTTTTGTCTCTGTTTCTTGTTTTTTATGATCAATGGTAAAAGAGTTTATCTTCTTTTCATGAGTCATAAAAATATTTTCTGCTATACTCAGATTTGGGAATAAATTTAATTCCTGGTAGATTATCCCTACCCCATGTTCTAAAGCATCCAGGGGTGACTTATACTGAACCTTTAAATTGTCAATATAGATTTCACCACTAGTTTGTTCTTCTACACCTGCAATAATCTTCATTAGAGTACTTTTCCCAGCACCATTTTCGCCAATTAATATGTTAACCTTTCCCTCTCGAACTTTAAATCCGACTTCAGAAAGAGCTGTTGTTCCGGGATATATTTTGGTAATATTTTTTGATTCTAAAACAATCTTATCTGCCATTTTATTCCTCGATTACACAAGCTGCTGGTGAGAGCACAATTGAATCAAGCGACCCAGTGTAAGTAAACAATACAATCACATCTATTTTTTTATCTATACTATTTTCAAAATCTATAGTCCTTAGAATATTCTTATACACTAGGTTGTTAAACTGTAATGCTACTTGGGCATATTCAACTTGGTTTTGAAAGGAATTAAGAGAAATGAAATCTAAGAAATCCCGTATTGCTGATCCCTTCATAACTGGTCCAATTTGCATAGCATATTCTGTTGCTGGATCACTATCAAAAGCGATATACGCTAATCCATTTCTAGAAGTTGTATCTATTCTACTTATTACAGCCTTGCCCTTTACTGAAAATGTATAAGGACTTTCTGCATGTGCTCTATACCCATATTTTTCAATATCTTCTGCAGCATTATTTTTTAAGGCTTCTATAACCAGATGCATATCTACTGACTTGCTTTCTACATAAGGGAAAATTTCTGTATCCCACACACTCTCTACATATTCTGTTGCATCAAAATCGGCTCCAAAGACAAGAGCTGCATTTTCACTGTTTTCAAGGTCACTATGACGAACTATTTTACAAGAAGTTATTCCAAATAAAAGAAAAAAAACAAATAAAGTGAAAAAAAAATTTTTCATACATCACCACCAATTGAAATAAAAATAAAAGTTACCCAATCTATAACATTGTTATGTATATGGGTAACTAATTGAATCGTCTACTAGTTCATTTTAAAGTTATCTAATTGTTTTGCATTAGATGGAACAATTAAAACACAGTCTACTAATTGTTTTTCAGGTAAACCGGTGCTACCTGTTTTAATATATTTGTCAGCTTGTTCAACTGCCATTTCAGAAATACGTGCAGCAGGTTGAAGACCAGTTGCTTTAATTTCTCCGGCTATAATTGAATCTCTAACATCGTTAGAACCATCAAAACCAACAACGATAACATTCCCTTTGTTTTGTGATTTTAATGCAGCCATCGCACCCATTGCCATAGTATCATTTCCACAAATTACACCATCAACGTCTGGATGTGCTTGTAAGATAGATTCCATAATAGTATATGCTTTAGCTTGGTCCCATTCCGCACTTTGTCGAGCAACCATTTCCATATCAGGATATTGGTCAATTACATCATGATAAGATTGTGATCGAACACCAGCATTTGTATCTGATTCAAGTCCTACTAATTCAACATATTTACCCTTTTCTCCCATAAGAGAAACAAATTCCTGTGCCACTAGTTGAACACCTTGGTAGTTATTAGCTACAATTTGGGCAGCAGCAATTCCTGTTGCATTAATTTCTCGATCAATTAAGAAAGAAGGAATTCCCGCATCCTTTGCTTTTTGCACAGCAGCAATTGTTGCATCTGCACCAGCATTATCTAGAATAATAGCGGCTGCACGATCTGTAATTGCTAAGTCAATGTACTGATTTTGCTTATTAGCATCATCATCATGTACATACACCTTTGTAGTATACCCCAAGGACTCAGCCTTTTCTGCAGCTACATCTGCTTCTGTTTTAAAGAACGGATTTGAGTGTGCAGGCGTAATAATTACAATTAATCCTGAACCATCAGTTTTTTCGGTTCCTCCCCCTGCAAATAGCGCAAAAGACAAGAAAATCAACATACTTACTAAAACTAATTTTTTCATAATACCTCCAAGTTTTGTATTAAGTATTTTCGTATGCTTTCATATTAATTCATAAATTTTCATTTGTCAAGAAAAAAAAACAAAATTCGCATTTTTTTTCTTGCTTTTTATAAAATACTGATGTATTATGTATATAAACGAAACTAAAAGAAGGTTTATATGAATCAAAACGAAATTAAAAACATTTCAAACAAGATTAAAGCACTAGTTGTCAAAATGACAACAGAAGGAAGAGGAGGGCATGTGGGAACATCTCTCTCAGAGGTTGATATCCTTACAGCTTTATTCTTTCATGTCATGAATATTTTTCCTCAAGATCCGCAAAACACAGGCAGAGATAGATTTGTATTAAGCAAAGGGCACGGTTCAGAAGGTTTATATTGTACTTTAGCTGAGAGAGGATTTTTCCCAATTAAAAGTTTATTTTCCTATCTAAGCCCAGAATCTATGTTCACCTCTCACCCTACAACTAAGGTCCCCGGTGTAGAAGTTTGCACTGGTGCCTTGGGACATGGATTTTCTATTTCAGTTGGAATGGCACTGGCAGCAAAAAAGTCAAATAACAACTATCGAACATTTACCATAGTTGGAGATGGCGAATTGCAAGAAGGAAGCAACTGGGAGGCAGCCATGTCTGCATCTCATTTTGAATTAGGAAATCTAACTGTGATTGTAGACAACAATGGTTTACAATTAGCAGACAAACTCGAAAAGACGATGAAAACAGAGCCTATCGATAAAAAATTCGAAAGTTTTGGCTTTGATGTGCATCATGCTGAAGGAAACTCTGTAGAGGATTTAATACGGGTATTTGATTTACTTGATTATACTGGAAAAAAACCACATGCAATTATTGCACATACAACAAAGGGGAGCGGGGTCTCGTTTATGGAAGGAATTGCAGAATGGCACCATAGAGTACCCACACAAGAAGAAGCGAACATTGCATATAAAGAATTGGAGGAAGCAAATGTCTAAATGCTTAAGAGAGACACAAATAGAAACACTTGTTGATTTAGCGAAAAATGGAGTAAATATACAATATGTAGTGAGTGATTCAGTAAGTACAAGCAAAGTAAAAAAACTACAAACTGAATTTCCAGACAAAGTTGTTAATGTGGGTATTGCAGAGCAAAACTTAATCGGTATTGCAACAGGACTTGCTAATGGTGGTTACATCACTCTTACCGGTAACGCAACCCCTTTTTTAATTTCTCGTTCAGCAGAACAATTAAAAGTCGATGTAAATTATTCAAATAGCAACGTTAAGGTTAACGGTATGCATGCAGGGTTTAGCTATGGTCTAGATGGCTGCACCCACCATGAGGTTACAGATATTAGCTTTATGAGAGGACTTCCTAACTTTGAAATTTTCTCTCCGTGCGACCCTCGTGAGTGTAGGCAAATTACAGAATATGCAGTAACAAAAAGAATAGGGCCCGTTTATATTAGCTTAAATTCCGGAAATTTCGAAAACATTACGCCAGAGGACTATACTTTTGTTCCAGGAAAACCTGTTCAATTTTCCACAGGTTCAGACATAACACTAATTGGTTTAGGGACAGCCGTACACGATATTTTAGATTCATTGAAGCTTCACGCAATTTCTGCCGATGTTTTTTCTATCTCTAGCATACGCCCTTTAGATATGAGTAAATTAATAGCTTCAATAAAAAAGACAAAAAAAGTAGTAACTGTAGAACAGCACTCTACGCATGGTGGTATTGGAAGCATTATTGCAGAATGCATTGCAGATAACGGCTTACATGCTCAATTAAAACGCCTCGGCGTTCCAGAGGGAAGTTTCTCAAAAAATGCCACAGCAGACTACAACAAACAGTATTTTGGTTTAGATGCAGAAGGAATAGCCAAGACAATTAAGAAGCTCTAATACAGTATTACAAGGAGAAAAAAATGAAATATGCTCTAGCAATAGATCAGGGAACAAGCGGTTCAAAAGCAATTATATTTGATGAAACAGGAGAAATAATCGTTAAAAACACGGTAGAAGTTG
>CAYJHL010000111.1:0-6465 GCA_964369585.1 uncultured Treponemataceae bacterium
AAGAAATTATTCTTAGCGCAAAAGCAATTGTATGGAACGGACCTGTTGGAGTATTCGAATTTGAAAACTTTGCAAAAGGTACAGGAGAGGTTGCACACTTTGTGGCTGAAGCTACCGGTAAAGGTGCTGTAAGTGTTGTTGGTGGTGGTGACTCTGTTGCTGCTGTTAACAAGTTTAAGCTAGCAGACAAAATGAGCCACGTTTCAACAGGTGGTGGTGCATCTCTAGAATTCTTAGAAGGAAAAACACTTCCAGGAATCGCAGCATTAGATCAGAGATAATTATTAATTAACAATTAATAATTAATAATTGTGAGAGATTGAAAATTTACTAGTCTGCCGTCAATAGTATGATGGCAGATGTTTTCTATATCTCAAGCGTTGAAAAAGTAATATTAATTATTACATATTAATTATTAATTAACAAAAGGGGGTTGTATGATTGCGCTGAATTTAGACCTAAGCGAAGAAGTTTTAGTAAAATTTGATGAATACTCAAAGGAATTAAATCTCACAAAAAGCAAGATGGCAGAAAATGCAGTTGTACAATACTTACAAGAGCTTGAAGAAGATAGACATGATTTATTAGAAGCAGAGAGAGTATCTGCACTTATTGCTTCTGGAAAGATGAAAACTCATCCTGCCGAAGAAGTATATAAGGAATTAGGCCTTTGACAATTGAATATTCCGATTTAGCAAAAAAACAGCTAAGAAAACTTGATAAGTATATCGCATCAAATATTAAGGAATATCTTTCAGAGATCGCAGCCTTGAATAACCCACGCTCACGAGGTAAAGGTTTATCTGCAAATAAAGCAGGTTTATGGAGATATCGAATAGAGGATATTAGAGTATTGTGCGATATACAAGATTCTGTTTGTATTATTTATGCACTAAGCATTGAACACAGAAAGAGTGTATATAAATAATATAGTACTAAAATATTAGCTTAGTAAAAATCTGTGTAATCTGCGGATATTAAATTTTTGAGTATATAAAGGAAATAACAATGACAATTCATGAAAAGGTTTCATCATTTTTAGGTAGATATGGGATGCATGTAAATGCTCCTGATGTACTAACAGCAGCAGAAGGTATTCTCTTTGATATGCAACTTGGATTAGATAGAGATCCTGGATCAGATTTTTTACAGTCATCTCAGGAAATGATTCCTACATGGGCAAATCCTCCAAAAGAATCTCCCAAAAATGATTCAGTAATTGTAATAGATGCTGGTGGGACTAACTTTCGTGCATGTCTTGTTTCCTTTGATGGAAATGGTACTCCAACAATATCTGATTTACAAAAATCATCTATGCCTGGTATTGAAAGAGAATTTTCTAAAAAAGAGTTTTTTGACACTATTGCGGCAAATCTTGACCATTTAAAAGGTAAAGCAACGAAGATAGGCTTTTGTTTTTCATATGCAATGAAAATTACTCCAGAAGGTGATGGAGAAGTAATTAGTTTTTCAAAAGAAATTAAAGCACCTGAAGTTGTAGGAAGCCTTGTCGGTGAATGTTTATCTGATGCGCTTGTACAAAGAGGGTGGCAACGGCCTGAGCGGGTAGTACTTTTAAATGATACAACTGCAGCACTTTTAGCAGGAGCTTCAACTGCAACAGGCGGACTTCAATATTCTTCCTATGCAGGCCTTATACTTGGCACTGGTATGAATACTGCGTACATAGAAAAAAATCCAATTAACAAAATTAAAAATGCAGAAAGAACTGCGCCTGAAGCTCAAATTGTTGTAACAGAAGCAGGACAGTACAGCAATCTTCCAAGAAGCGATTTTGATATTGAGTACGATAAAACAACAACTACACCGGGAACATACATAATGGAGAAAATGTGCTCTGGAGCATATTTAGGTGCAGTTGCATCAATTGCGGTTAAACAAGCTTGTATTGATGGTCTTTTTTCAGAAAATGCAGCAAAAGCATTAGGCCAAGTAGGATCATTCACTTTGTTTGACATGGATAGATTTTTCTACACACCTTTTAACACTGAAACAGTTCTTGGTGGAGCAATTTCAAAAGGGTCACAGGATGATAGAGATTTATTATTTGCACTTCTTGATGCCTTTGTAGATCGTTGTGCGCGTTTAACTGCGGCACTTGTTTGTGCAACAGTATTGAAAAGTGAAGCAGGAAAAAATCCAAGTCTTCCAATTAGCGTTCTCTGTGAGGGAACAACATTTTATAAAACTCATAATTTAAGAAGTAGAATTGAAGGCTATTTAAATTCAGAACTCTTACAAAAAAAACATCGTTATTTTGAAATAGTTACACTTGATAATGCAATTACATTGGGTGCAGCCGTAGCTGGAATACGAAATAATTAGTAGTTTTAAGAAAAATAGTTTCGGAGTATACTTTTTTGTATCTTCGTAACTATTTAAACTTACACATATGTAAGGTATATCTTTGGGATTTTATGCAAAAAAAAATATGTAGTATATTGATATTTCTGTTATGTTTCAGTACAGAATTTGTTTTTTCTCAAAGTCATAGTGTAGTTTCTGTTTTTGAAAAGCTTTCAGTTATAGAAACAGAATACTTTGATATCATTTTCCCTAAAACTTCAGAGCAAACAGCGCAGTATATTGCGCCATATGCAGATGAGTTATACTTAAAAGCTGCCGCATTTTTGCATGTTAAAAAACTTGATAGAATCCCTGTCATTATTACCAAAAAAACGGATGAATTAAACGCATATTTTACGACCCTAACACACAATCGGATAGTTTTATACGATACACTTCCCAGCGGGGAACTTACAGTTTTTTCTGATTCAATTTTATCAGTATTTTACCATGAACTTATTCATGCCGTATCACTCAATAATGCCTATTCAGGTAGGTGGTTCATTGATGATGTTATGTCTTTTTTTACATCTGTAGATATGCCTCCATCTATGATTGAAGGTGTAGCTGTATTAGCTGAAAGTACAGATGGCTTTGGTCGATTAAATAACTCCTATAGCACTCATGTTATACGGCAAGCAAAAATTGAAAATAAATTTCCTCATTGGAGCGATATTGCAGGTTCATACAGTTTGTATACAGATGGCTCTCTCCCATACATTTTTGGTGGTGCTTTTACAGACTATCTTTATCGAACATATGGGGCTTTAAAGCTGGCTGAATTTTGGAGTGAAAGCGCAAAAATAGATGTGTTTTTATATGATGTTACATTTAAGAAAGTATACGGTTTGAGTATTAGCGAAGCATGGAAAAACTTTGAAAATTCTATACCTATTCCCTATGTCACAGGGTTAGATGTTCCATTATTTGATGATTTACTGCAAAAATATACATACCAAAATCTGTCTGCATCGAATGAAGGGATTGTGTGGCAAGATGCATACTCAAGCACTGTTTATTTTTTGCCCAATGGAAGTGAACTAGGAAAAGAAAAAAAGCTATTTACTACAGATTTAGACTCGCGAATACATATTTCGAATGATGGCCGTTTTTTAAGTGTATCCGGACAAACAGGTTACCCTCAGTCGAAAAATAAAACCAATGTATATGACATGGAAAAAAAGAAATTTGTACGAAAGCAAAAAGATATCCGTGATGGGGCAGTAATACAGTTACCAGCAAGTATAATTCATGATACAAAAAATGTTTTTTATCAAAGCGAATTTATTCTTTCGGGAGTAGAGACGAACGGACAAGTATCGTCGCTCGTTTTTTATGATTTATTCTCCGATGATGTAAATGATGTTCTCACTTCAATACCATTTGATTTTGGCACAGTAGTATTTGAACCAGTTGATGCTGGAAATGGAATTATAATTGCGCTCATGTTTAAAGATGGTGAGTGGAGTTTTTATTCATATAATTGTAATACCAATGAAAGCCAAGTTTTTTCCATTACAGACGGTGAAAACAAACCATCAAATATTTCATCATTATTTGTAAAAAATTCTGTTGTTTATATGTCTTTAGCAATGGATGCGCAAAGTCAACCTGTAATTGCGCGTGTATCATTAAACGATTTTTTAACCGATACACTTGCCGTGCAAGTGCAACAAATGCAGCGTTCTGGTGGTGTTTTTTCTCCTGTTATTGTTTCTAATGATGCGAACGAAGGCCTAAGCGAAAGAGTAGTGTATGTCTCACGTTATTATGAGCACAGAGAGCTCTCGACAATGCCTTTACATACGGATGATTTTAAAACACTATCTTTTCAAAAAGTTACAGAGAATACCCACGCAGAAGATGTTGTGTATTTTGATACAAAAAAATACAATCCTCTGCATTATTATTTTGATGGGATGTTTGTTCCATTTATTGGTTCTGTAAACCTTTCACCTATTGATGATATGTTTACAGGGTTTTCGTTAGGCGCAAGTGCATTTTTTTTAGACCCTGTTGAAAGACTATTAATTGGTGGCGGTGCTGGATATGATGTCTTTACCGACAAGTATTCAGCCGCAATAACAAGTGTTTTTACTGAAAGGAATTTTCTTTTAAGCTATGATGGCTATATAGATTTTACACAAACAGGAATGGACAAGGCTGCATCAAAAGTTTCAGCAGAAGTATTTTTTCCTATTATTTCAGATTATAATAGGATAGGGCTTTCAAACAGTTTCCGTATGTTTTACTCTGAAAAAACTGATACACAATTAAAAAAAGGCTTTACGCTAGACAATGCTTTTACCGTGTATTTTTCTAGGCTTCGTAGAACAAGTGAATCCTATTATTCAAATTTAGGCTTAGTTTTTTTTAATCAACTATATCTAAATAGTTATATAGGATCAGAATATTCTTCTGACGATGAAGTTTTTCTTGGTACAATTAGTTCAGTCGAATTGTATATTCCCCAGCTCATACCTATTCGAAACCCTAAACAGTGGACACTTAATATTCCTGTAGTTCTTTCGTTTAGTAAGTATATTGGATTCACGGCAGATTGGAATGCATCAGCCAATGCAGTTTTTTTATCCTATGAAGTTCAAAGCGCAATACCTTTTATGCATTTGTTTTTTCAACGAATAAGTTTAGATGGTGGTGCTTCCTATACGGCAAATAACAATGGAACGTACAGCGTGCTTGTCAAAAGTAGTGTTTTTACTACACTTGCACTTAATACAAGTTCTGCAACTGGTTACCCTGTTGAAACAGGTCTTTCATTTGAATGGAATCCACTTGATACTAGTAGCAGTGCATATAAATTTGGACTAAAAATGTCATTGAATTTTTAACTTTTTGGTTAAAATATCTATACAATTATATAAAAGTTAGTGTATAATAGTACTGTGTAAAACTATGCGTAGTTTTCACTTACTAAGGAGATTATTGTGGGAAACGGGAAAGTAATTGGGAAAATTTTAGCAATGCTCATTCTCATTGTAATATTAATTTTGGGTGGAATGCTTTGGTTTGATTATCTTGGCGTAATAAATGCAAAAACAGTGTTTGAACCTGTATATACTATGTTGGGCTTACAAGTTCAAACCTCTGCTACTGCTGGCGTTGAAGATTTAACCCTAGTAGCAAATCTTGAAGATGATAGATTTTCAAAACGTTTGGAGTCTTTAGATATTCTAAGAGAAGAATTAACGCAAAGAGAACAAAATGTAGCTTTAGCTGAAGATGAAAATATTCAAGTAGCTTCAGAGCTCGAAGAAATGAGAGTATCGTTAGAACAGCAACAAATAACCTTTAATAGCGAAGTAAAAAAGTATGACGATAGAAATATAAATATTGAGCAAAATGCGCGCGATTTAGCTGCTATGCGTCCAACCGATGCCGTTGAAATTTTAAACGCTATGGATGATCAAGACCTTATCGATACTATACGAAAAGTTAATGAAATAGCAGAAGCCGAAGGTGCAGCCTCCCAAGCATCAAACTGGTTATCAATGATGCCTGCAGACAGGGTTGCAGAAATTCAAAGAAAGATGACTTCAAAACCAGCTACGATTAATTAATAATTACGAATGCCTAATTCCTAATGAGGCGGGTAGAGAAAGGAAGATAGAGAAAATCCGCAGATTTATGGGATTACACAGATTATATTCTTGCGTATCGTAATACTTTTCCATCTACCGCGAACATTTTCTAGTGTTTTATTAATCCTTTTTTTAACAAAAGAGACTCAAATTTTTCTACCAATAATAATCCGTGAAATCTGTGGTTTAAAAATGACCAATCCCCGTGGTATACGCAAAAGTAAAAATCTGCGTCATCTGCGAAATCTGCGGATAACTCATAGCCAATCTACGTGGTATACACAAAAAATAAAAATCTTACAAAATCTGCGGATAAAAATTTAACTCAACTCAAAAAAAAGTCGATGATTAAAGGGTAGACATGTCTAAATGTCTATACTGGAGGTTTGCCCATGCAGGCAATGCAAATCAATCTCAATCAACCGCAGGACTTTTTACAAGTTCAGAGCAGGAACGTTCAAGGACAGAACAGCTCGGTTGATAGAGAAAACTCATT
>CAYJHL010000112.1:0-6275 GCA_964369585.1 uncultured Treponemataceae bacterium
TCTTTGTTCTAGATTGCACAAGAGAATCACTTGTTCCAAATACATTAGCTAACTGTAAGCTCGCAATTGGTAAATTTGCCGTTAATGTATCCCTATAAATTATTGTATCGCCTGGATCAATCATTAAAACTATTGTAAAGTCTTTTTTAAGTGACTCTTTTAAGCTTTTAATTTTTGAAAAGTGCACCGTTGGTGCAAAAAGAAAATCATACGTGTCTTCGTATAAAAAGCTTACAAGATCAGACTGATTTGTACACACGGTACATTTTGAACCTAAGTTTTCAATTGACTTTTTCAGTGAGTTTGCATAAAGTTCACGTGCTTCGTATAGTAGTACATTTTGCGTTTGAGGTGCTGCAACTAGAGGAGAGTAATCTGTATATATTTGCGGAATAGATACACTAAAGGTTGAACCCTGCCCCCAAACGCTTTCAACAGAAATACTACCACCCATCATTTCGCAAAGCTGCTTTGTAATTGCAAGACCTAAACCTGTACCTTCAATATCTCGGTTTTTCTTTGTGTCTACCCGCTCAAACTGCATAAAGAGGCGCTCCATATCCTCTTTTTTTATCCCCTGCCCTGTATCTCTTACAGAAAACTGTAAAACAGCCTTTCCATCTTTGTGTTCACATGTTGCATTAAAGTGAATGTTCCCAGACTTTGTAAACTTAATAGCATTACTTAATAAGTTTAACAAAATTTGCTTTATTCGTATTTCATCCCCTACAAGAATAGCAGGAATTGTAGAGTCAACAAAAGTAGTAAAAATTATTGCCCTATTTTGCAGTCGAACACGTGATAAACTTATAACATCGTTTAATAAAGAAGTTATATAATATTCAAGATTTATAACTTCAAGTTTCCCCGATTCTATTTTTGAAATATCTAGAATATCATTTATGATAGATAAAAGATTTTCACTAGCGTTTCTAATTTCAACTGCATATTCTTCAGCAGGCCCACCATAGCTTTCCCTTAAAATAATTTCAGACATACCTAATATTGCATTAAGAGGTGTTCTAATTTCGTGGCTCATATTTGCCAAAAAGTTAGATTTTGCTTGTGTACTTAATAAAGCCTCTTCGTGCGCATGTCTCAACTGGTTATCCATTTCATATTTTACGCGGGCACTTGCAAAAAGGTTTCCGCACATCATTAACATTTGAGATTTTACTTCGCCATAAGTAACATTTTCTTTTTCATCCGACAAGGCAACATACCCAAATAGTATGTCTTGTACATATATTGGCGCAAGTAAAAATGATCGATAATTTTTTGAATTATTAAGGAAAAAGTCGCGTAATTTGACAGGACAGTTTTGCATAAAGTCATCAACTACTATGTCTTTTTCCTCTAAACGCTCCAAATAACCAGAATCTATAAGGTAATAACTGATAATAGCATTTCCATCTTCTCTTACATGAACAATTTCACCGTCATCTTCTAAACGCGAAATATACTCTTTCATGTCTAATGTATCAAACGCTATTCTTTGTCCATCTTTATAGGTATGCTCTTGATAGGTATACTTTCTGCCATTTACTTCACTTAGACGCCAAAGAGATAATTCAGAGGTTTCAAATACTTCAGCAAGTTTTTCAAGTGATTCTGTAACAATTTCATCGTACACCGCATTTTCTGCAACAGAAAGGAGTTTTTTTGAAACTTCATTTATTTCTAAAAGCAAACGATCTTGCTCCACTATTTCTTTTGTGCGTTTCTCTATTTCGGCCTCTAGATTATGTTTATGGTTTTCAAGTTCTAAAAGAGTTTCTTCTAATTTGTGCTGCGTACTTATAAGGTCATGTATATTAAAGTGACCTCCAACCATACGGGTAGGATTACCATCCTTATCCCTTTCGGCTACTATTCCTATATCCCTTGCCCAAAGGTATCTACCATCCTTGTGTTTCATACGTGTCTCTACAACATAGCGATCAGTATGCCCTTGTAAAAACTTTGTCATTTGTTCTAAAGAATCTGCTAAATCATCAGGATGACAACGCTCTTGCCATTCTTCAGCAGTACCGGTAATTTCATCTCTCGTATATCCAAGCATGTTTAAGTATTCGTCATTGTAGGCAAGGTGATTAGTAACCATGTCCCAATCCCAAATACCAAACTCTGCAACTTCAATAATAAGATCTAGTAAATCTGTTTTTTCTTTTAATGTTTTCTCGGTTTCTTTTATTGCGGTAATGTTCTGTAAAACTCCGCATAAGATGAGAGGTTTTCCATCTTCAGAATATTGGGTTATCCTACCCTTTGCATGAGCCCAAATTACAGTGCCATCTTTTTTTATCATCCGAAACTCAGAATTATACATTTCGGTTTTGCCACTTAAATAATCTTCCAAGTTCTCTTCGGCACCATGTAAATCTTCTTTAAGCACCCTAGATTTCCATGTAGAAATATTGTTTTCAAGTTCATTATGTTCACAGCCAACAAGTTGTGCCCATTCCTTACTATATAGAACTTCATCAATTTGTAAGTTGCAAATAAAAATACCTATAGTTGTTATATCAATTGTTGTTAGTAAATGCTCAAGCAGAATGCCTTTTTTATTTTTTTGTTCGCCAGCCATAGCTACCTCCAGAGTTTGCTACGTGATACTATTCTCTGTGACTTAATCTTCGTTTGAAATGTTCTTAAAGTCATTTGCTATATTTAAAAACACATCAACTAATAAAGGATCAAAATGTGTTCCCCGATCATTTTTAATTATTTCAACAGCTTGTTCGTGGGTTTTTGCATCTTTGTAGGGGCGCTCAGAAGTGATAGCATCGTAGGCATCAACAATTGCCATAATTCTCCCGCCAAGTGGGATTTCCTCCCCCTTTAAGCCATAGGGATAGCCTGTACCATTCCATTTTTCATGATGAGCAGAGGCAAATATTTCTGCAACTTCTAAAAATGAAGCCTCTTTTGCAGTCTTCATGGCAGAGCGAAGTATTTCGCTCCCAAACGTAGTATGCTCTTTCATTTTTACAAACTCATCGTCAGATAGTTTGCCCTCTTTTAATAGAATGGTGTCAGAAATACAAATCTTTCCTACATCATGCATTTGAGAAGCATGTGCGTACAGCTCCATATCAACGTCTTTTAAATCATCTTTATAAACGCCTTCTGTGAAAACTTTTTCTAACATAGTTTTAAGATATTTACTAGTTCGCATTATATGACCACCAGTATGATGGTCTCGCCTTTCGACCATTTCAGATAAGGCATATACTATTGCATATTGTAATTCTCGTATGTGTGAAGTTTTTTCTTCAACAATTCTCTCTAAATCAGTGCTGTAATCTCGAAGTTCTAAGTGAAGTTCTACTCTCTTTTTAAGAAGTGCGGTTGAAAATGGCTTAACAACGTAATCAACGGCTCCCAAGGTAAGGCCTTCATATTCGCTGTCTCCGTCATCCTTTGCAGTAAGAAAAATAACAGGGATACTTTTGTAAGGCTCTTGCATCTCATTTTTTAAGGATTTAATTACATCAAAACCGCTTAAACCAGGCATTTCAACATCGAGTAAAATTAGGTCGGGATTAATTTTGGGAATCTCGGCTAAGGCCATCGCACCGTCTTTTATAAGTACAACATTGTAATCATCACATAAGGCTTTGCGTGCAATACTCAGATTAGTAACGTTATCATCGACAATTAGAATCTTACGTTTCTCACTCTTATCCATACAGCACTCCACATATATAGTAATTACTTTCAAAGTATCACAAATATATCTTTCATACAACCGCACACAAGAACAAAAAGCAAAATTTGTTGTTATTTTAAAATGATCATATAGTCTTTATTGTAAGTGCAAAACAGAGCTTGTCAATTTTTAACATTCAGTGTACACTGTATAGATGAATACAGATTTTTTATCCAACAAAAAACTACGCAATATTTTGTTAATTACCTTTTTCCTCGTACTGTTTTTTTGGAAAACAGAGATTTTTATCAAAACTATTCAAGATGTATTCGCGCTATTATCGCCATTTATTATTGCCGGTACAATTGCCTTTATACTAAATGTCCCAATGAGGTTTATAGAAAACACTTTATTCAATAGTAGAAAAAGAAAGGTGCCTCGTACCATAAGTCGCCCAATAAGCTTGGTGTTGGCAATTCTTTTTTGTGCCTTTATCGTTGCTTTTACAATTTTGGTAGTTGTACCACAAGTACAAGATACATTAGCAAATCTTGTAGTAGAGCTAGAAACATTTTTACCTAAAGCGCGTGATTATATAATTGTTCTTTTTAATAACAACCCGGAAATAGAAGAATTTCTTAATTCCATAAACTTCGATGAAATAAAGAATTCAGTTGTAGATTTTTTAAGAACAGGGATTGTAAATGTATTCGATAGCACCATTTCTGTAGCTACAGGAGCTATTTCTATAATTACAAAACTATTTGTAGCAATTGTTTTTTCGCTATATATCTTAATACAAAAAGAAACGCTATGTAGGCAGTTTAAGAAAATAATATATGCCTATTTAGAACCAGAGAAATCAAAAAACAGTATTCGTATTTTTTCAATGATTGAAAATGCTTTTAGTAAGTTTATTACTGGGCAATGCTTGGAAGCAATAATACTAGGTGGACTCATTGTTTTAACCCTTAGTATTTTCCAAATACCATTTGCAGTGCTTATTGGTGTTGTTGTTGGCTTTAGTTCAATTATCCCCATTGTAGGAGCCTTTGTTGGTGCTGGTATTGGATCATTTTTTCTTCTCATTGAAGATCCTATACAAGCACTCTACTTTTTAATTATTTTTATTATTATTCAGCAGATTGAGGGAAATCTAATCTATCCTAAAGTAGTAGGCGATTCTATAGGGCTTCCTGCAATGTGGGTTCTTGCGGCAGTTAGTATTGGAGGAACACTTATGGGTGTTGCTGGCATACTTTTATGTATTCCTCTTGCATCAGTAGCATATGCTTTACTCCGAGAAAAAGTGAATGCAAGACTAGAAAACAAATCCATTGTGATTCAAGAAGAATAAGCAAGAAAATAGTATCTACTCAATGGGTAAGTTATTCATTTTCAAAAAGCTTAACTTATCCATATATCCTCTTTGAAACTTTATTTTCCCATTAATTATATGAAAAAATCCGCAGCCTCTAAAACCTTTTGGGTCTTTCCATTCCATAATAGCCCATTCATCATCTTCAAAAATATTTTCAGGAATGCATACCATTTCTGCAAGCTCGAACTCTTCTACAAATCTTTTATGTATAGCCTTCTTTCCAACAACGGGCTCAGTAACTACTTGGTGATTCGTTGCATCAACATGATAAAGATCCGCAAGAGAGTCAGCCTTTGCATGGTTAAAAATATCTATCCAGTTTAATAACACTTGTTTTGGGGTAAGCTCATCTCCGCGAATTACTCGTTTATATACAATTCTATTTCCACCGTCCCCTTTAACTATACCAGAGCTTACAAAGCCCATTTTTTGATAAAATCTATTGGCCATTGGAGATGTTGTAAAACATTCAAGCATTATTTCAGTGTATTCATTAAAAAGTTCATTTGTAGCATATGCTAAAAGCTTTTGAGCTATACCTTTTCCCCAATACGGAACATCTACCGAAAGGCCTTGTATTTCATTTTCGTGGGTGTAAATGAAACCAACAACGTTTCCATTTTCTATTGCAACAGTTGCGTTATCATATATTCCAGATAAATCTCTATCACAAGCGCCACTATTCAGGTATTCATTGGCAATGTTATCTCCGAGATGTGTTCTTTCATACACATCTACAATTTTACGCCCCAAAGCTAAAACAGATTCTTTTTCATTATCTGTTGCTTTTTTTATTATAATACTCATCTGCCCCCCCACTAATTTTTTTTATACATCTTTACGCATAGTGTATCACAAAAATAAAAAAAGTCACCAACAGGCGACTTACTTGATAATATATTATAATAATATTTTGCTACTTTCTTACGAATGATTATTACGTAATATCATTTTAACGCACAAAGAAGTTGTCCGATGTAAAACAAAGAAGTAAAACAATTGAACAACCTCTCCTATTAATAGTATAGCACAGTTTTCTAGATTGTCAACATTTTTTTTGAAAATTTTGAAGATTTTTTGTTTTATTTTTGCTGTTTCAACAGAACTCCAATGTCAAATACTGCATTTGGTAAGTATATATGTAGTATGAGTTTAAAATAAAAAAAGCTAAACCGTATAGATTTAGCTTTTCCTTGCCTCCAACACGATTCGAACGTGCGACCTGCGGATTCGAAGTCCGAC
>CAYJHL010000113.1:0-3166 GCA_964369585.1 uncultured Treponemataceae bacterium
CTTTTTGCATTTTAAATAAACTTTGAATCATTTTCTTTATAGGAGAAAGCATATGAGAAAAAATTATAAAGCCTATCCACAAAAATATAGCAATTAAAAGAACAATAACAACAGCTATAAGGCCAAAAACTTTAAACGATGATGCTTCTACTTCTGAGCGTAGTTCTGCCCAAATTAAAAAATAATCCCATTTTTCTTGATATTTATAAACACCGAAGAACTCTCCTCTTTCTGTCATAAACGAAATAGAGCCTTCCATTATTCCCATATCTTTATCTTGGCGCAACTTTGATACTGCTTCCATGTCAGGAAAGGAGTCGTATGTATCTCCTGATGCTGACGTTGAAAGATACGTTTTTCCTGTTACATCTACAGCGATTGCCATGGTATTTTCTTTTGTAAACCCGCCTTGAGCCATTTGTTCAAGAGAAGTGCGGGCACTATCCATGTCATGGGAAAAACCATAAATATCATATTGATTAGAAGATGCTGTATAAAGATCTTTAAGGTGCCCCACCATAATGGTGTTTGTCAAAGAAATTATTTCATGTTGATTGAGAAGAATATTAATAAAATTGGTAGTAAAATTAGAAAGTAATAACAAACATGAAAACACACCTAAAATTTTAAATGATATGGGAACTATAGGTGTTTTTCCCACATATGAAAATATTTTTTTCTTAAAACTCATCTAAACCTCTTTTCCCCTCAATAATACTAGTTACAGTTTACTCTCATTCTGAAAAACATTCAACAAAGGAAAAGGGAAAGAAAGACTTATTTTTTAAAAATTGTTTTTATAAGTGTTTTTATATCTTTTACAGCTATAGAACCTTCTTCTTTTTCTGGGGACAATACGTTTAAAAATCCCATTGAGAGAGAAGCTTTAATTCGTTGTTTTAGCCTATTTACAGGGCGAATTTCGCCTGCCAAACTCAACTCTCCCGTAATAGCTGTTTTTTCAGGAAGGGCAAGATCTGTTCTTGCAGAATACAAAGCTGCACAAAGGCCAGCATCAATTGCACTTTCTGTTAAACGCACTCCTCCTGCAACATTTATGTAAATATCTTGATCACTAAACTGGAGTCCTGTTCTTTTTTCTAAAACGGCTGCAACACGGCTTACTCGTGCAGAATCGATTTTATCTGAATATACTCGTGTTATACTTGATTTTGCAGGAACAGTAAGAGCTTGTATTTCTACCAAAAACACTCGGCTTCCTTCAAAAACAGGGACAACAGCAACTCCTGCAGGCAGTGACCCTTCTCTATTAATAATAAAAAGACTTGCTGGGTCATCAACAGGAATAAGCCCCGTTTCTGTCATAGTAAAAATTCCAAGTTCATCAACAGAACCAAATCGATTTTTTAATGCTCTCAAAAATCGAATTCTATCATTATTTTGCTCAAAACTTATTACAGTGTCAACAAGGTGCTCTAAGGCTTTAGGGCCTGCAATATTCCCATCTTTTGTAACATGCGCGCTCATAAATAAGACAGAGGCATGTTCTTTTGCCCAAGCAGATAAATCAGAAGAGCAAAATTTTAATTGGTTTACAGTTCCTGGAATATTCCCTGCATCAGCAGAATATACTGTTTGTATTGAGTCTATAAAAACCACAACAGGATTAAGAGCATTGAGGGCATCTTCAATATCTTCCAATCTTGTTGTACATAATATCTCTATATTGTCTGTTTTAAGCCTTAACCGATCTGCACGAACTCTAATTTGTGCAGCTGATTCTTCACCAGAAACATATAAAACTCGGCCGTTCTTTTCACTCATTGCTTCAGCAGCTTGTAGCATTAGGGTTGACTTTCCTATACCAGGTTCCCCCCCAATAAGAACACAAGAGGGCTTCATTGCCCCTCCGCCAAGAACACGATCAAACTCCCCTATTCCAGTCATAAAACGACTTCCCTCTAAAGGATCAACGGTGGAAAGAGGAACTGGTTTTTGCTTTACAACAGCAACACCAGCTCCACCAAATGACGGAGATAAAGCATTATTGTCCACTATATGCTCTACAAAGCTATTCCATTCCCCACACTCTGGACACCTTCCAAGCCATCTTGGTTGACTGTGAGAACATGAAGAACATTTGAATACTACCGAACCTGTTTTTTTCTTTGCCATATCTTATAATACGTTTTAAAATAAAATTTAGCAAGCGTTTAGCAAAGGCCTGCAATATCATCAAAACCGCTTTTCTGTAATGTCTTTTTTATTTCTTCTACATCATAGGGGTTTGCTTTTAAAGGTTCGACACAATCATATATCTTTTGTACAAAAGTAACATCAAGCGCATCAGAATAAACAAAAATATCCTCAATTACCGCATTTTTAACCGTAAAATTAATTTCTATGCCACCCCAATCAAAACGTCCGTCTATTGAATGAGTAAAGGATGGAGACTTTCCAAACCGCCAATCCCAACTATTTAGTCGATCATATTCTGTTTTTAAATCGGCTTCTTTTTCTAAATAGTCTTTTCCAATAGATTGAATTTGTCTATCATTTATGCCTTTTATTAAGCAAAATGTTTGAAAAAGTACTTCTTCTACTTTTTCTACTGTAATAGAAGAGTCTATAGCTTTAAGATTTGTCACACGAGATCGAACCGAAGCAATGCCTTTCGAAGTAAGTTTTTTTTCATCTGGATTAAGATAGTTCGCTAATCTTGTTAAATCTGTTCCTATCAAAAGAGTTCCGTGATGAATATACTTTCCATCTTTTTCTCTAAAGGCAGCCCCAGATATTTTTGCGCCGTTTACCAAAATATCATTACGCCCAGAAGGCTCGGCAATAATCCCCAACATTGCTAAGGCAGTGCAAACAAGGTGCGAATTTTTCACTCTATAATTATCTTCTGTTGTGGGACCTACAAAAGTGAAACAAATATTTTGCGTGTCATGAAAAACAGCCCCGCCCCCCGTATCTCGTCTCATAAGAGCAACCGAGTCCTCGTTCATTTTTTCAATATTACATTCTTTCCATGGGTTTTGAAAGCGTCCAATAACGACAACATCACTGTTTCGCCAGAGATATAAAGTTGGCGTAAGATCATCTTTTTTACTATTGGAAAAAATATAGTTTTCAAGTGCAAGATTGAAAAATGGGTCATTTGAAGTTGATTGTAATAAGTTGTTCATAGTTTCCTTTTTTT
>CAYJHL010000113.1:3266-6238 GCA_964369585.1 uncultured Treponemataceae bacterium
TAGGAATAATACATTCTGCAAATTGCAGCATCTTTTAAATCTAAAAAAATCGTTTTTGCACCTTGTTTTTTCATCGAGCGCGCCAAATAGACATCTTCTGTTGTTACATTCTTGACTTGTGAAAATCCGCCTGTTCTTAAAAAGGTTTTTTTATTTACACAAATATACTGCCCGACGGCCGCAGCAAACAAGGGGGAATTTGATTTCTTACAAACCCAAAGAGGAAAAAGAAAAAAACTCAGGATGTACACAACAGGAACAGTTATTTTTTCTCCAAAAGTAACCAATCTCTGTCGTATATAGCCAGATAAAAAATCGACATTATGATATTGCATGTTTGAAACTGCAAGGGAAAGAGAACGAGAAGAATGAATGGTATCCGCGTCCGTAAATAATAATAGCTCTCCCTTTGCCTTTGAACAAAGTTGATGCAAAGCAAAAGGCTTTCCTCTCCAACCGTCTTCTAACTTCTGTCCTTTAAAAAGACAAAGTTTTTCTGGATATTTATTTTTTAAGTTCTGAAGAATTTCTGCTGTTGTATCAGTTGAATTATCATCAATAACAAGTACTTCGTAGTTTTTATAAGTTTGATTCATTAACGATTCTATACACGGTCCAATATGAATTTCTTCATTTCGTGCTGGCACAAGAACAGAAAGAAAAGGTCCCTCTGTTAGAGAGTCAGCTTTTGTTTCCTTTTTCATCCAAACCATATTTATAAAAGCTAGAAATAGAAAATAGAGTCCAGCTGCAATAGTTATCATAAAAAAAACAAGAACAGATATTGGCATACATCACCTATGTTCTTTTAATATTTTTTGCTTTAAATCTACTGCAAAAACATTATTTGGATATATAGCTAGGGCTGCTTCTATCCAAGGAAGGGCTTCTATATACTCTTTTCGCTGAAAATATCCGTAACCTATGCTACTTATAATATTAAACTCATCATCTTTTTCCATCTCTAAAGCAGGCATTAACAAGATTTCCTTCATCTCGCGTATACCTTTTTTATGATTATGAAAAGGAGATGGGGCATAGATATATTGTGCCGCTAATAAATAATGAGCTGCAGCATTGTTTTCATTTATTTTTAGTGCTTCCTTTGCATAGCTTCCAATGCGTAACCCATTAGAAAGCGTATATGAAGTTGGTTTAACAGTACTGTTTTGAGACAGGTTTTCTGAATACATTACAAAAGCATCGTCGCCTTCATTTATTTCAAGCGCTTTTTTTGCATATTCTATGCCTCTATCATAGCACTCTCCCGCTAAATCTTTTTGTCCTCCAAGATAATAACTTCTGCCCATATAATATTCACAGCGGGATAATGCTACATATAAGTCATATCCAAAAAGAGTTTTAATCAAATCTTCTTTAGCAGAAATATAAAGAGGTTGTAATTGTTCGTGATTTAAAGAATGGTTATACATTGCATCGCGTAACTGAGACACAGTTACATTGACTTGTGAAAAAAGAAAAGATGTTAA
The DNA here is from genome assembly GCA_964369585.1 of uncultured Treponemataceae bacterium. Classification (GTDB taxonomy): domain Bacteria; phylum Spirochaetota; class Spirochaetia; order Treponematales; family Treponemataceae; genus CAYJFX01. The sequence continues at coordinate 4,757 of CAYJHL010000113.1, forward strand.
AAATAGGCAAGCAAAAACAAAAAGATATTTCTTCATTAACGAAATATAATGTATAAAGTGAAAAAAAACAAGTGTTAAGAAACTACTTTATATTACTTTTATTTTATGATATAATAACGTATTACATAACGGGTGGTGATTTATGTTATACTATGCAGCTTCTTATATTTTAGATTTTTTTGGTCCTGGCCGATTATTACAATCTTATGCCGTTCTTATTGGAATAGCTCTTTTTGCAGGTGTTTTATTAACAGGCTTACTCCTTCCAAAATTTTATAAATATCTTCCTACAGATAGAGGAAGAGCCTTTACAGAAAGTGCAGAAGCGGCAAAGGGGAAACCAACAGGAAGTGGGGTTGTCTTTATTTCAATCTTTATCTTCGTTGCCTTTTTGTGTACTCCTCTTAACTTACAACAAAGTTTAATTCTTATTTTAACATGGCTTACAATGCTTACTGGCTTTCTTGATGATAGAAGTATTGTTGAATGGAGTGAGTTAAAAAAAGGTCTTCTCGATTTAATCATTTCAATTATTGCCTCAGTTATTTTATATTACTTGAGTGAACCTTTTTTACAAAACAATACCGTAGAAGTTTGGTTTCCATTTGTAACAGGCACATTTAAAATTGCTCCTTGGATTTACATAAGTTTTTCCACCGTCTTGTTATGGGCATCTATAAACACAACAAACTGTACTGACGGTGTAGATGGTCTTTCAAGCGCACTTGTTCTTCTAGCTCTTTTAACCATGGGTATTTTATTGTACTTTGTTTTTGGACATATTGATATTGCAAAGTACCTACTTGTACCTCACCTTGCAAGTGGCGCATCTTGGGCGATTATTATTTTTGCTCTTATAGGTGTATTAATGGGTTACCTTTGGCATAACGCCTTTCCTAGCAAGGTTCTTATGGGCGATGCAGGAAGCAGAGCTTTAGGATTTTTTATCGGCGTTTGTGTAATGGTAAGTGGAAACCCATTTTTAATTTTTGCAACATCTTCTGTTATTTTCTTAAACGGCGGAATGGGATTATTAAAACTCGCTCTTTTACGCGCATTTAAAATTCATATTTTTAAAAATGTTCGCTTTCCTTTACATGATCATATGAAAAAAACTCGCCTATGGTCTCCAACCCAGGTTTTAGTAAAGTTTGTAATTATTCAATCTTTGGTAACAATTGCAATTGTGGGGATAATTTTAAAAATTAGGTAGCAAATTATATAAACATTTTTCTATAGGGGCTGTCGCATGAGCAGATTTTGCAACGTCCCGTCACCACAGATACGTAGCCGAGAGGTCTCTATTACAAAGGAGATTTCTCCACGCACGTATCGAAATGGCGACTTGTTTTGTAATTTTATCACTTTGCGTTTTTTTTCTGTCTTGTTTTATCTTGCTTTTTTTTATCCTAGTGTTTATAATTAAGAAAGCTTATAAAAAAACACAAGATATAGCGGGTGGGGATCATGCAAATAGTAAAA
>CAYJHL010000114.1:0-6196 GCA_964369585.1 uncultured Treponemataceae bacterium
TACCAATATCGCCAAGCCCCTCTCGAGTTTTTGCTTTTACAAAAATACAGTCGCTTTCACATTCTAAGATGGAAGCAACCGATTCTATTACCGCAGTTCTCCACGGTAAAAACTTAGGCTTTTCCATTTGAAGTACGCAGTCAATATTTTGGATTACCCATCCGCGTTCCTGTACCTTTTTCCATGCTGTTTTTAACAGTGTTTTAGAATCTGCATCTTTCCATGTATTGTCACTTGGTGGAAAAAGTTCCCCTATATCTCCCATGCCTGCAGCTCCTAGAAGGCTATCTGTAATGGCATGAAGTAGCACATCCCCGTCTGAATGGGCTACTTCGCCTTTGTCAAAAGGAATATCTACTCCGCCTAGTACGAGTTTTCGCCCTTCTGCAAGTTGGTGGAAGTCAGTGCCAAGCCCTGTTCTGTATAGTATATTATGTTCCATTTCTTTTTTCATGTCCTGTTTGAAGGTTATTTTAATGTTATGTGTGCTTCCGTTAACAGTATACACATCTCCAACATAATTGCTCCAAATTTCAGTATCATCGGTATATTCTTGAGTATCATGAGATGCTTTCAAATGAGCTTCATATATGTTTTCAAAATGAAACCCCTGTGGGGTTTGAACTGAAGCTAATAGAGAGCGTGTTAAATGACGAACAATTTTTCCCTTTGAGTCTATTTCTTTTTGTGTATCTACTGGTGTAATTGAGGGTACTGCAGCTCCTGTTTTCTTCGCCGTTTCAATGACATCTTTGACAATATCGCATGAAATATATGGTCGTGCTGCATCGTGAATAAGAACAAGTTTACTAGAGATTTCGTCTTTTTTTAAATGGGAAAGCGCGAAAAAAACTGAATTTTGGCGAGTATTACTACCTGCTATAAAAGATGGTTGTATATGCAGGGTTTTTAGCGAATTTGCTACAAAAATGCTAGAAAAAAGTGCGCTAGTAGCACTTTCTTTATATTCTATACTGGGAATTGTGATAATAAGATGTGATAGTATATAGTCAGGTGTTTGTAAAAAAAATTGTAAAAAGGCTTCCACACTACATGAAAGGACGGTTCCGCCTTTTTGATTTGGAAAGATGCTCGAAACAAGGGGTAAAAACTCTTTTTTCTCCCCTGTTTCAAACCTCGTAGAAGTTCCAGCAGCGGTAATAACCAAGGCAACTCGAATAGCTTCTTTTTTCATGTATGTTTAATCATCATCTCCAAAATCATCTGAGTCATCATCGTCGTCACTGTCAAGAATAATATCATCATCCTTATCTTCTTCGAATTTTTCCTCAAATGAATCATATGCTTTTTTTGACTCTGTTTCTTGGCCGAGTGGTTCAAGTTTTTCGTGTAATAGCTGTTCAACTTCTTTTGGGTTTAATTCAAGCGCTGAAGCAATTTCATCTTCTAGTAGTTTTTTTGCTGAATCGTAGAGTTTTCGCTCTAAAATAGGAAGTTCTTTTACTTTACTTCTGTGATACAAAGACCGAACAATCATTGCAATGTCTTGTACGGAACCTTTTTTAAGTAGATCCATGTTTAACTGATATCGCAACTTCCAATCAGAAGTAATTGGTTCAAAACTTTCGCCAATAATTTCCAATGCTTTATGAACTTCCGCTGCAGATACTATAGCGCGAATACCAAGTTCTTCACATCTGTCAATAGGAACCATAATGGTCATATCAGAAACTTCAAGATAAATTACATAGTACATCGTTTGTGCACCGTTAAATAATTTTTCCTTTATTTCGACGATTCGCCCTGTACCTTGACTCGGGTATACAATTTGTTGATTTACTGTAAACTTTGTTTTATTTGCACTCATACGAGCACAGTATACCATAAAAAATAACAATGGTCAAAGGCTTTCTCTTAGTTTATCGAATATATTGCGACATATTTTTCTTTTGAAAGTGCTCTTTTATGCCGATAAATAAGAATGAGTGTAGAGAAAGAATTTGGACAAGTCCTCTATGAGGCGGCAGATAAAAAAATAATATGGTATAACACTTATGCATTACCTAAGATGTTAGAAGATTACCGCACCTATCATTCAGCGGTTAAAAACATTATTGATGCATTTGAAAAAAAGAAATTACTTATAGCTGACCCGTATAAAAAAGAAAAAAGAGTTGTCGATATTTCTCTACCAGCAAGTGACGATTTTACTGATTCTGAGGGACCTAGTATATTGGGAATACGGTTATCTGATTATGAATCGTCGCTCGATTTTTTGTGTAACTATATGCAGTTTTCTGTAAATGCTTTGCAACCAGATCAAATAAAAAAATTGTTTTTATTTAATTCTTTTTTGGATTGGGAAAATCTGAATCGAGGATCAACAAAAAGTAATAACCGCTATTTTAGTTCAATTGTAGTTTCAATAAAAACAGGTGGCGATAGTATGGCTATTAGCATACTTAATAATATGATTTCCGTGATTTCAAAAGCATTGAGTGATATTAACACTGAACTAAAAAACTTAACTGCACTGCACCGGCAATTATACAAAATTGAAGTTAGACAAAACATACTTGATGCTCCAAGCTTTCTTTCTACATATAAAACAATGACACTTGAAAATGGAACCGCTGAAATAAAAAAAGTGTTTCCTAATTTGATGGAAAAGAAACGGTTTTACCCAGATTTGATAGAAGAAATTGTTCAAGAAGACTTTAGCCCCTCGAGTGAGTCTTTACGTCAGGCTGTGCTTGCAGTATTTAGGATTGCGACAGAAGAAAAAAAAGAAACAGCAAAAGAAATAGATACTCGCGCAATGATTTTTGAAGTAGTGAAGATTTTACAAGCATTTGCACCAACAATAGATGTGTTACAGCAAAAAATACAGGAAAATCATGATTTATTACAAAATGAAAAGAAGAGCGGTTTTGCGCGATTTATAGCGTCCTTAAGAGCTGCTTTTGGGTTGCGCAATAAAACCATTGAGTATAAAATTAAAGCCGTTGATATGACCACACAAATAGAAAAGCTTGAAACAATAGATTATAATAAGTTTATAGATAACATGATGCAACGTTCGAGGGTATTTCAATCTTTAGGTATGAAAAATTCTCCAGTAATGACAAAGTTAGAAGGTGAAACTGAAGATGGTGTTTTAGAATATGTTCAAAAACGAATTTCAGATTGTCAATCCTTGTATGCAACTTTAGTTGGTCTTGATAACTTCTTTAAGGCAGAGGTAGCTCCTTCTAACCGTCCAAAAGTAAAAGGTTTAAAAATAGACTTAGACGTTATAAAAAATACTATATTAAAGGCCAATAAGCATAAGGCTGAATATGTAGCTACTGTTACTACGGAACAGCAAATGAAAAAACTAGGAATAACAAATGAATAAACACGGAATAGCAACCATTCTCACGCTAATAGTTCTTCTTAGTGTGCATGCACAGCAGACTTTTAATCCGGACATTCAACGCGAACTTATTGTTATAGATTCTGTACATGACTATGACTTAAATCCTCATACTGCAAATTATAGCTCAGAAGGGCAACTGTTAAATGCTCTTTATGAAGGATTGTTTGTTCATGATCCTTTTACACTTGAGCCAGTAGGGGCCATTGCAGATGACTTTACTGTTTCTCGAAACAAAAAGACATGGACCTTTTCAATTCGTTCAGATGCAGCTTTTTCAAATGGAGAGCGAATTACAGCATACCATGTAAAGGACTCTTGGATAGCACTACTAGAACCCTCATTACATGCTCCTTTTGCATCATTATTAGATTGTATTGCTGGTGCTGCAGATTATCGTAAAGGAAAGATTGGTGCTGATGAAGTTGGTATTGAAGTAAAAAATAGAAATACACTTATTGTACGACTGAATGCGCCTACTGAATATTTTGCAAAGATTTTAACGCATCATGCTTTTTCGGTAGTCCCAAAAGACAAAGATGTGTATTCTGGTGCATATGTTCTTAAAGAAAGAAATAAAAATGGTATTTTATTTGAAAAAAATGAAGAGTATTATGACTTTGAGAATGTTGCAGTTCCTTCTGTCCGCATTATAAATGACGATGATTTAAAGGAAAATGCATACAGGTTTAATATTGGAGAAGCACAATGGGCAACAGGCGGAGTCCAAGTTGGGACAATTTATGACCCAGAAGCCTTATATATTGCACCTCAATTTGGTACTGAGTTTGTTTTTTTTAAGGCTCATAACAAACCGTGGGATAATGCTGATTTACGAAACGCAGTAATTTCTGCAATTCCATGGAATATATTAAGGGATAGTTTTGTACCTGCTGAAACACTCATTTTGCCGATTGGTTCCTATCCAGAAATAATAGGAATAGAAGAGCAAGATATTGAGTATGCAAAGGAACTCTTAAAAAAAGCTGGCTACGAAGTGTTGTATGATGAGGATGGTAACGTAGTTCCTACGGGGCTTGAGCTTACTTTTGCCATTCCTGATTTAGAGTATACAAAAGGGCAAGCTCAAATAATGGTAGATGGTTTATCCGAAGTTGGGATAACACTAAACATTGAAACAACACCGAGTGAACGATATTTAGGAAGTTTTGATGGCTGGGATGCCGACTTATTTACATATACTTGGATTGGTGATTTTGCAGATCCTTTGGCATTTTTAGAACTTTTTAGAAATGGCTCTTCCTTGCGAGAAACCGAGTGGACAGACAGTAATTTCGACGCATTATTAGAAGAAGCAACATTAATAGAAGATCAAGAAGAGCGTTATGAAAAACTTTCAGAGGCAGAACAGTATTTATTAGATGCAGGAATTATTTTACCACTTTCTCACCCTGTATCATTTAATGTTGTTGATACAAGTGTGCTCGGTGGGTGGTATCCAAATGCTCTAGATATTCATCCTTTTAAGAATATGTATTTTATAGAACAAGAAGCATCTACCGATTTTATATAATACATAAGTATTCATCCACAGATTACACAGATGGGTACAGATTATTATTTTTTGTAAAGACTGAAAATACTCGAATGTACCACAAAAATTATTTATAGTTACTTTGTTAGTGCAAGGCCTAATAAGTAGTCTATTGGGTATATTGAAAAACCTTTTTCGATGTTTCTATCGGCTAGGAGTGGGACTCTTTGTATTTCCTTCCCATCTGCTGTGTATAAGACATATCCAAGAGTGTCACCTGTGTTAATAGGAGCGCTGGCAAAAGGATTTAGCACTGCCTCTCTCGTAAGTGAAGTTGCTGCTGTTGGAATGGTAACTCCTGTATCCCAAGCTTCGCGGGCGAAGAGTAGGTTTTCCTTTCCTTCTAAAACAGGCAGAGTAACTTGTACATTTGTATCATAATGTGCAGTCATAAAGTTTGAAAAAGCATAATTAACTATTTCAATTGAATCTTCTAATCGATTTGCCTGACCTTGTCTGGAATTACTTCCTATCCCACCCATTGTTACGCTAAGCATGTACATAGAATCTCGCTCTACAGTGAGTGAAAGATTATATCCTGATTCATCTATAAATCCTGTTTTAAGACCTGTAACGCCATCAATTACACCAATAGTAGGGTTTGTGTTTTTCTGAACAATGGGTAAGTCTAAACCTACGCGATACGATGGAAGGTTATGTTCTTGAGGATACGCAATTTGGGGTACTATGTGGAAAAGCTCTAGTGTTTCAGGATACTTTTGAATGTAAAGGCGAGCGAACTTTGAGAATTCTCTTGCGGTGGTAGTGTTTTTTGCTGAATAGCCGGAAGAATCAAAAAAGCGTGTTTTTTCTAAACCTGCTTCAATTACTACTTCATTCATTCTTTCAATAAATTTTTTCATTGACCCTGAAACATAGTTTGCAACTGCAACGGCTGCGTCATTTCCCGATGATATATTTAATCCCAGAAGTACTTCTTGTAGTGTTACAATATGGCCTTCCCCCAAAAACATTAATGAAGATTGAGGAGGGGCATTTATTGCCCATGCTTCGGGTGGTAAAGGAACTATGTCGCTAAGACTAATTCTTCCTGAGTCAATTTCTTCAAATACAACATACATTGCAGCTACCTTTGTCATAGATGCAGGAGGGATAACTTCGTCAGCATTTTTTTCGTATAAAATGCTACCTGTGTTTGCATCGATAACAATGGCGGATTTTGCAAGTATTTGTGGCATCGTAGTAGGAATTATGCTATCTTCCCACATAAGAGGTGTAGAATTTGTTCTATCATATAAAGATTT
>CAYJHL010000115.1:0-2272 GCA_964369585.1 uncultured Treponemataceae bacterium
AGTTATTTACTTTTAAGAATATATCATATTGCAAAAAAAGTGTCAATGGGTTTTAATAAAAAAAGTGAAAAATATTGTATATTTTTCACTTTTTTTTACATTTTATTATGCTTAAAATCTACATGAAATTTGAATATCGTATGTATCTATTTCAGTTAAATCTTTACCAGTAGTACCAGTAAGTACAACATCTATTATGAACGTATCCTCTATATCAAAAGCCATACCGAGTTCAGGTGTAAGTTCTGATTTAAAAGCATAGTCATACTCACTATTACTTGTTCCACCATCAAGTGTAAAGTCACGAACGGTTGAGAGTGTATCCCAAATGTAGTTATAGCGCAAGCCTGCCCGTAGAGAAAACCACTCTTTTGGATTTACTTCAAATCCAACATTTGCACCTAATTCAGTAGTTATTTTGTTTTCAACTACTTTTGCACCACTTGCTGGCGTAACAACAGAACTTGATGCACCTACTGCAGTTGTTGTTACAACCGTAGTTTCCATTGTAGAAGGAGCTGTACTTGCACGTGTATAATCGATAGATACTTTTGGTTCCGCAATTACTGATATCATATCATTTAATAGATTCCATTCAAATGTAGGTTTTCCAAATATACCTATTGTAAACTCTCCATCTTTTTCTATTGATGTTGTTTCAATTTTTGCAATTTCATTTCCATAAATATTTGTACCAGATCTAATTTCAGTTGTTGTATTTGAACTACCAGGGCTGTAAACATCAATATCAAAGTTTAATCCTGCTTCAACTTGTGTCATTCGCCAAATTTCAAGTGGTAAACGTATTGCTGGCCTAATAGCGAGGTTTACTGTTTTATCACCTTTAATGTCCTTTGTAATTTCTGTATCATAGTCTGGTGTGTCAGTTCGAGATTTATCGATGGTAGTACTTTTGTTTGAAATACCTTCATAGAAGCCAAGTGAGATACTTCCAAAAAGACTCATTGATTCTGGCATATGATAAGCAAAGCCTGCAGTATGTGTCCAGTTTTGCTCACCACTAAGATTGTTATAAACTTCTTTTGATAAGATACCACCTGCACTATAGGTTTTAGTTTCAGTTATGGTATTTGGCTTTATATCTCTTGTTATTTGATATGTTGCAGCCATGTTAGAAAATCCAAAAGCAGCTCTAAGATCAAATGAAGATTCTTCAAGTATTTCTTTTGTAAAGTCTACTGTACCTGGGTTAGTTGTATCGTCATAGTCTTCTGTTCGTTTTGAAGCCATATTATACTCACCGGCAAAACCTACAATCATATTATTTCCAAGAGGCATTGCCCAATAGCCTGAAAGTACTTCTTCCCGCGTGAAACCACCAGAGAAAAATGTTTGATCAATTTCATGAATTTTATCCGCTGTAATTTTGTCGCTATCAGAAAGCATTGTATCGGCGGTTGCTCTTGAACGCGCAGAAGCTTCTATACCTGTAGCCACAGCAGCCGGACTTGTTAAAGTTAATTGTGCAAATAGTGTACTTGAAACAATCAAAGAAACAGCACAGCATAATAGTATTTTTTTCATAGTATAATCCTTATAAGTAATTAGTTTGCTGGTGGATTAGAAGCATCTAAAACCCAAATTTTATATGCTCTACCGAAGTAATCTGCAGCTGTTTTTGAACCAACTATAGTAATGTAGCCGGTAGTATCATCTACATCAGTTTGTGTGTCAATTTGCAAATATGCATTTGTTGCATCATCTTCTGGTGACATAGTAAAAATATCAGCATCATTTCTATCTGAAATTGCAATGTACACTTTAGCACCATTTGTTCCATCATAATAAAATGGTACAGGAAATTCTAAAGCATGTTCTGTATCAAAGTCGTTTGTTGCTTCATCTTTCCAATAATTTGCTATGACATGTACTTCGTCTAAGTCTATTGCATCTATTCTACCTTCAAATGTAGGAGATACCTTATATAGGTCTAGAAGTGGATATTTTGCCCCTTTATCAACATCGCCAAAGGTATCATTTTCTACATTTTCTTTATACCGAATTGTAGCTTTTACTTCCTCGAGAGTATGATCAGTTTTTCCAGCTAAAATATCAATAAAGGTAATATCATATGTTGCATCTGTAGAAGTGTTTACGTTAGGTGCTGTATTTTCTACAATTTCGACTGGGATAACAAGACTTTCATTTAGATTTATTGTATCACTACCTTCAACATATGATGTTTCGATTGTTACATTAGCTTCAAGGTATTTTGCTTCTCCAATAATACCTTTCAAATTTGTATTATTTA
>CAYJHL010000115.1:2372-6147 GCA_964369585.1 uncultured Treponemataceae bacterium
TGTAAAATAATTCCCATTTGGTTTATCAATCATTATACTTGTAGCATCAAATGTATCAAAGCCACAAGACATAATTAGCATTACTATGCCCACCACTACCATTAATTTTTTCATTTATACCTCCATAAGTATATTGTATTTGAACAAATTTTATACACATGTAAATTATACATCGAGACATTTTCAATGTAAATGTGCCATTTGGCACATGCAAGGTGTATTTTTTCACTATATAATTATTATAAGAATGCAAGTAAAACAAACAAATGGGAGAAGTATATGAAAAACAAAATGATCAACGTATTATTTGCTATGTTAAGCGTATTATTGCTAATAGGATGTCCGCAAGCAACAAATACAAGTAGTGAAAACAACTCGGGCACAGGAGGCATAACACGCCTTTCAAGGCCAAGCATAACCCCTGTTGGAGGGTTTTATCCAGAAGGCGCTTTAGAAATAAGCATTTCAAGTAGAGAAAATGCGCCAATTTTTTACACAACTGATGGTTCTACTCCAAACGAACGAGATAAAAAATACACAGGGCCTTTTAATATTACTATAGAAAAAGGAAAAGACGTTGAAATTACGGCAAGGGCAATACAAGGAAGCGTTCAGTCGAGTGTTGCAAGTGAATTCTATAGCGACATAAGCAGCCAAATTACGGTTGAAAACCCTATATTTTCACTTAGTTCGATAGATGGAACTGCAGTTAGCATTGACTCTAGCGGTGAATACAGCCAAGACTCACTTTCTGTTGAATTGAGCATTCCTACAGAGGATGCTCAAATATATTATACTATTAATGGTGGTGAGCCAAGTCAAAGTGATGAGTTATATACTACTCCAATTAATTTAGATTTAACTACAAATTCCTATATTATTAGAGCAATTGGAACAAAAAATAAGGCAAAAGATTCTGCTATTGTCGAAATATCTGTTAGCAAAACAGGCGCACCAAAAGCTCCAGTAATTACAACTACAATTGCAGATTATTATGATGCAGCAACGCTAGCAAGGATAAATCCGACTTTAGAAATTGAAGAACAAACAGATGTAACATTTACCTACTCAACCGATGGTGAAACATATAGTGACTCTGTGCCAAGTATAGGAATCCCTTCAGATGGTGGAAGCGTTACCGTATATGTCAGGGCTACAAAAGGTGGATTTGATTTTACTCCAACAAGCAGTGCAACATTTATTATAAACACTACACCATTAGCATCGCCAACAATTAACGCAAGCGATTTTTATAATGCAAATGGGGATAAACAAAACGCAAGTGTAACTATTACAGGCGAAGAAGGTGCAACAATTTTTTATTCAGCATCAGCTGCAAACCCTTCAACTGAGTATAGCGCTCCATTTGCACTTGCCTTCCCAAGTGAAGACACGAAAGACTTTACCGTAAAAGCCATTGCACGAAGAATTGGCGAAACGGAGTCTGCAGTGACAGAGGAAACTATTACATTTGAAAAGAGAGTGCTAGAAGCACCTGTGATTGAAACTGATGCAAGTGACTTTAACGTTGGCGGTAGCATACAAGCTGAAGTGCCCTTAAATATTACCATGAGCGATACAAATGCAACCGTTTACTTTAAAATTGATTCAGAACCACAAAAAGTATATGATGCAAGTACTAAACCAATGATTCCATATAAAAATGGAAACACAATTATTACTGCCCGTGCAGAGCGAGAAGGTTATACTTCTGCAACAGCAGAGCCAAAAACAATAACATTACAAGGCGAAGTACTAAGCATAAAGCCGGTAATAAATATAGAAACTGCACATTTTTATGATGAAGACGGCGATGCAGTAAGTGTACCTATAGATATTAGTTTAAGCAGTGCTGATAGCAGTGTGCAAATATGGTATAGCATAAACGGTGGAGTACAAATGCTTTATAATGCAGCAAAAAAACCATCACTTACCATGGTCGAAAGAACTAGTGATATAGTACTAAAAGCATATGCAAGAAAAGTTGGCTTTGTGGATTCGATAGTGGACGAAACTTTTGATATTAGAACTCTCAGTCTTTCTACAACATTTACGGGGAGCGATCATAGTCAAGCGGTTTCAATAACGAGAGAGACAGGCATTACATATGAAGTTTCTGCCAATAACATAGATTATGTACGGCAGCTAATTCCATCAGTAAAGCTCATAGATGCACTTACTTATGCGCAAATAGCTATGGATAGCCAGCACAGTATAACGCTAAAAGTACGTGCTAGTAGAGATGGGTACGTTAGTAAAACTAATACACACAATATGACTGTTCCAAAAGAATATTATGTAAAACCAGGATATAATAGCAACGAAAATGGTAGTAGCGATGCAACATTTGAAAACCTTCAAAGAGCTGTAGATATTATTACCAAAATAAATGATGGAAGTAGTACATATACCATTAATGTAACAGGTGATATAACTAAAGAAGGTGCTGTAAGCGCAGGTGTTAATAAAAAAGATGATGGTATGGTTGAAATTGAAGCAGACGATAATACAAAATTAAAGCTTAAAATTGTTGGGTTAGACTCTAGTGCATCAAATATTAACGCAAGTACTGTTTTTGATGCTAATACGGGGAACGTAACTACTTCAGGCTTAGGAAAGCGCGTTATGTATATAAATGGCGACAAAGTTTCTGTAACACTACAAAATATTAATTTAATAGGTGGAAGTACTACTTCTGGTGGTGGACTTTATATTGAATCTGGAGAATTAACCCTTAATGAAGATGCGGAAATTAGCAAAAACCGAGCTGAGAATGGCGGCGGAATTTATATGCAAGGTGGTACCGTTAACTTAAGTGGTGGCGATGGACTATATAACAACCTAGCAACCGAATCTGGAGGTGGTGTTTATCTTAACTTAGGAAATTTTAACCTCTCAAATGGCAATATATGGAGGAACAAAGCCCTTGGAACAGGTGCAACAGTAGGTGGTGGCGGTGTTTATATTGGAGGCACCGATCAATCTCCCACTAGCTTTGTTATGACAGGAGGTCAAATAACCTATAACAGCGCCAAAAGCAATGGTGGAGGTATATTGCATTCTTCTAGTAGCAGTACTTTTAGACTAGATGGAGATGCTAGTATAAGTGCTGGGGAGAATACTTTACATGATGGAACAACAAACAGCATAGAATTATTAGTTTCTAGTAATGGTATAGATATCGGAAATATTACTAATGATATTTATATAAACGCACCTATTGGAGCAACACTTGCAAAAAATGTAACAACTGCAGATAAGAGTAAAATTAATATTCAAGGTAGAGCTGCGGGATCGTATACACTTAGTTATTTCGGAGGCAAAATCGGTTTAGGGAATAGTACTCAGAGGTATCGTGTAGAAAATGGGAAATATTATTATCTTGAGCGTTCGCAAAGATTTGATGCTTATGCTAAACCACCAGTATATATCAATCTTTTTAGCAGAACTGATGTTATAGAAGACAATGTATATCGAAATGAGTATGAAGATATACATAATGCTCGTAATGGTATTAAAGATAACAATATGAGTTTTCCGAATCCTCAGAAAACATGGGTAAATAACAATGATAAGGACTTGAAGTTGTATGATTTTACTACAGGAACAATTCAGAGTAATTCATATGGCGACTTTAGCGTCTATCTAATTAAAAGCGGGTCGTTTTAATAAACCAAAACCTAAAAAGAGCGTCGACACTTGCCGACGCTCTTTTTTTAACCAATTAGTCTACCCTACTTTGAAAACATTTCAACCGGTATCTTTGCAACAACTT
>CAYJHL010000116.1:0-6127 GCA_964369585.1 uncultured Treponemataceae bacterium
TTGAAGGCGCAAAGTTTGTGTGTTCACCTCCTTTACGAAAAAAGGTTGACCAAAAAGCACTATTAAAAGATTTAGTGCGCCAGTCAAGCGAAAAAGAGCTTTGTGCAAAAGATAACTCTCTTATTCATACTATTTCTACCGACCACTGTTCTTTTAATTTTAAAAATGATAAAGAGCTTGGTAAAAAAGATTTTTCAAAAATTCCAAATGGTTTACCTGGTGTTCAACACAGAGGGCAATTAGTGTTTACCGCTTGTAATGTTGACGTTGATGAAAACGCAGAACTTCCATCTGGAAGCGTTCGAATGAGCGTTGAGCAATTTTCTGCCCTTATGAGCGAAAACCAAGCAAAGATTTTTGGCATGTACCCAGAGCGTGGTTCTATTGCACGAAGATCTATTGCAGACATTACCGTGTGGGATCCAAAGCACACTGAAACCATTACGCAAAAAAAGACCTTACATAATTGTGACTACACACCTTTTGAGGGGATGGAAGTTCGCGGTAGGGCAAAGTACGTTATTCTTAACGGAAAACTTTGTGCAAAAAATGGTAAGGTCTTAGACGCAAATAACGGCACCTATATTTCTAGAAAAGCAAGCGATTTTTCATAAATGATTACAATGTCGTAGTCGTTTTGAAGAATATTTAAGCATGGAATTTGATTGAAATAATATAAAAATCATATTATAATAAAAAAAAGACACACTTTTACTTTTATTAATGTATTACTGAGAGTGTTATATTCGACGCGTTTATGTTATGAACGCGAAGTTTTTTTATGGGAGAAGACATGAAAAAAAAATTATTTTATGTTGTAGTAATGGCACTAGTTGCTTTTGTATCAATATCGTGTAGTGCATTATGGACAGTAAAACCACGAGCAAACATTGCTTTTTCTTTGAGTGGTGAAGCCTTAGCAAGTGTAGTAGAACAATCACAACATACACTACGTACTATAAACCAAACTGCACCAATTGATGATACTATAACTATAGCTACAATAAGTTTGCATTATGAAACAGACGACAGTGAAATAGAAACGAAAAAAGTAGCATTAATAGGGGATGAAGAGAGGTTAGTTACGTTTGATAGGCTAGGAGTTGTTGGAGAAAGAGTTTATGCAAAAATAATTCTTGATGTAAATGGTATTTTTTCTATAGGACAGTCTGACGCAAAATTGATGGCTCCTGGAGATAATGTTCTTTACATAAACGAGTTTCAGGCTTTAAAGCAAACTGTTTCAGATCCAGTATTTTTAACAAAGCCTGGCTCCTATGATGAAGGTGCACGACAAGTTTTTCTTTTTGTAGAAACTGATGGAGCAAGCATATATTATACCCAAGACGGATCTATTCCTACTACAGAAAGTTTTTTATATGATGCGTTGAGTGGAATAAATATTACAATAAGCGAGATTGATATTGAAATAAAGGCAATTGCTATTAGAGAAGGGATGGAAGATTCTAATATCGTAAGCGGAGTATATAGTCTTAAGGGGAAGGTTTTATCTCCTTCTATACAATACAAAGGGAATAATATTACAGGAAGTTTTGCAAAACTTGATTTTTCTGAAGGCCTAACTTTTGTGAATAATACCGATGACGCAACGATTAGCTATAAATGGAGTGGTGAATCTGACTTTACCGAAATAGAAGAAAATGAAAACACAAAACGTATACCAAATGGTAAAACAAGCGTAACGGTAAAGGCTGTAAAAGATGGTATGAAAGATTCTAGTGAAGTTTTTGCAATCTTTGAAATGGCAACAGCACAAAAGCCTAGGATTCTTTATAATACGAAGGACGTAGAAGAAGGATCTCAACTCGATTTTTCTCAAAAATTTACCTTTGAAAGTGATCCTGATGATGTGCAATTTGCTTATAAGTGGGGTGGAGATAGTACCTTTACAACACTTCCTAGTGATGATGAAGAATTAGCTATTGAAAATGGTAAAACAAGCATTACAGTAAAAGCGCTAAAAGATGGCTTAATAGAATCTGAAACAACTGAAGTTACATTTAGCCAATTAGCGGTGGCAGAACCTGTAGTAATGGTTGGGCTCTTAAATGGCGATGGAAAAACAAAACCTGTGACTATAATAAGTGTTCCGAATGATGCTACAATATATTACACTTTGGATAATAGTGACCCATCTTCAAGTAATACCCGACAAGAGTATGATAAACTTAATGGAATCAGTGTAAATGTTTCAAATGCTGTAACCTTAAAAGCTATCGCAGTTAAAACTGGGTATAAAAAATCCCCCATTAAAACCACTTTTATTGCACAAGCTAATCAAGTTGAAATTCCTGAAATAAGTGTAGGTGCAGTAGATGATCGTAATAATGTGCTGGTAACAATAGAATCTGCAACTGATGGTGCAAGTATACGCTATACTACTGATGATAATGACCCTACAAACTCATCAGGTACACTTTACTCTGGTCCTATTTCAATAAGTGTTTCAATTGATAATATTATAAAGGCAATTGCATATAAAGACTCAATGGATGCTTCACCTGTAGAAACGAAGGAAATTAATAAAGTTGTTGCAAGTCCAACATTTTCAATAGATGGGCAAGTTGTTACAGGTGGAACTGTTGATTTTAGCAAAACACTTGCCTTTAACAGTGCTGACAGTGGAACATTCTTTTATACTACAGATGGAACTGACCCAACAAAAGACTCTCCAAGTGCAAGCTCTATATCTCTTGCAGGTTTACCAAGCCCAGTTACTGTAAAAGTAATGGCGGTAGCGGATAATAGAACAGACTCATATATAGTAAGCGCAGAGTTTACAAAAATGACTGACTACTACGTTGCTACTGGTGGTTTGAATAATAATGTCGGAACTTCAAGCTCACCACTTTTAACCGTACAAGAAGCCGTGAATAGAGTTAAAGCAGCAACTGGTAATAAAGATGACAATACAATGTATACCATACATGTAAGCGGTACAACCGATGGAGGAAACGCTGGTGGCAATGCCGTAGATATTACCTCTGAAAAAGTTCTCAAAATAACTATTATAGGTAACTCAAGTGGTGTAATTGATGGGCAAGGTGACCGGCGAGTAATGAATGTATCTGGCGAGAATGTTACCGTAACACTTGGCGCAGGACTTATCATACAAAATGGAAAGGCTGAAGATGGAGGTGGTGTACAAGTTAATAGCGGTGCTGAGGTAATACTTGACGGCGCCATAATAAGTGAAAACACTGCAACGCGTGATGGTGGTGGTATAATTACATCGGGTAGTAACTCTCAATTCACCATGAATAGTGGGCATATTCGTAGCAATACGGCAAATTCAGGTGGTGGACTAGCCGTTGTAAACGGAGCCTCTTCAAATATGAACAATGGTACCATAGGCGGCTCAGAGGATTATGCTAATACAGCTATTCTTTATAGTATTGAATACGGTGGAGGCGGTGTTTTTGTCGCAACTGGTGGTGCAAGCTTTACTCTAAGTGGGGGTACTATTAGCTATAATACCAAAGACGGTACTGGGGGCGGAATTTTTGCAAGGGATGCATCTGTATTAATAGAAGGTGGAGATATAATTCATAATAGCGCAACTTTACATGCAGGAGGTGTAGCTATCTACGGAAATGGTACAGAAGCTACTATGACTGGTGGAACTATATCTGCTAATGAAACAGGTGACAACGCAGGTGGTGTGTATGTAAGTTTTGGAACTATATTTAACATGAGCGGTGGAACTATAAGTAATAACAAAGGTGGTAAAAGTACTGGAAATAATGGTGGTGGCGTCTATGTTGAAAGCAGTGCTACGCTAAACTTACGTGGAAGCCCAACTATAGATAGCAATGGTACTGGTGGTAGCATTGCCAATAGTCTTTGGAGTGGTGGAAAGATAAGCAATATTTATATTGCCCTCTATGATAGACCAACGTATAGTCCAGTAAAATTAATAGGTGGTCTTACTGGTGGAAAAATAGGAATAACGTCCTTTAAGACAGGCGCTGGCGATGTTATTATACAAGGTGCCAATGGCTATCGCATAGCAGATACTGATAGGCAAAGAATTGTTCACGATCCTACATCAAGTAATGATTACTTTTCACTTGATACCTCAGGTGAAACATCGATAAAAAATCCTCCTACAACATTCTATGTTCGCAATGGAGGCGATGATAGTAATGGTGGAACAACACTAGATCAAGGTTTTCTCACTGTACAGCGAGCAGTGAATAAGATTCATGAAATTAACGACGAAACTACAACCTATACTATTAACGTTTCAGGTATTACTTATGGTGGAAATGTTGGTGGAAATGCTGTAGATATTACATCTAGTGAAACTTTAAAGATTATTATTCAAGGTAGTTCAAGTGGTGCCATTGATGGTCAAAATAACAAGCGAGGAATAATCGTATCGGGAGAAAATGTTACCGTAACGCTTGGTGCAGGTCTTACCATCCAACACGGAAGAACAGCTGCATCTGAAGATGGTGGTGGTGTTTTGATTAATGGCAGAGCAGAAGTTATACTCGCAGGTGCTACTATAGTAGAAAACGATGCTCTACGCGATGGTGGTGGTGTTGCTCTACTAGAGGAAGGGACTGTTTTTCGAATGAATGCAGGAACAATACGTAATAATATAGCAAATGCTGGTGGTGGTCTTTTTATTGCAAATGGGGCCGATGCTGTTATGTCTGGTGGAACTATTGGAGGCTCTGCGGCTAATGCTAATAACGCATTAATAAATAACTGGGGTGGAGGCGGAGTATACGTAAGTGGTAGTAACTCAACCTTTGAAATGACTTCTGGAGAAATTAGCTACAATACTGCTCATACAGAAGGTTACGGTGGAGGTATATATTTAAACGAAACGGCTGCGCTTTATTTTAGAGGATCTGCTGTTGTTGCAAACAACACTGCAGGTACCGATGTAAACAATGTCCAACCAAACTCCGAAACCGCTAAAATATATGTTAATGGCGACTTTGAGGATATGGCAAATATTGGTATTATGCCATTTTCTGGCAGTGACATTGGTTCTACAATTGTAAACAGTTCTGGTCATACCATTGATGAAAATGACATGTATGCTTTTGTTAATGATGCAGATGACGCCAATGGATTTAAAGCTGTTGGTGGAAACCTTCTTATAAGCAATACATTTGAAATTGGAGATGTAGGCCCAGGTGGTGGTTTTATCTACTCATTAAGTGATAATATAGTTAAAGAGACAAGTTTGAGTTTAGGCCTGTTCTATAAAGAGTTTGCTGTAGATATAGCAGAAGAATATACTGGGGGCGGAAATGCAGACTGGTTCCTACCTACTTTATCTCACTTAGAGTCAATATACGGCGCGTTAAAAACAACAGTTTTAAGTGATGATACTGAAGATTATTTAGCTCTTGAAGTAAATAATCTTCAGTATACTTTGTTTAGTTTTGATAATGGGGTACCAAATACTAATGTAGGAGACGAGAAGTACTCAGTTCGTGCAATTCTGTACACTAGAATTCCGTAATGGAGAAGGAAAATAATGGAAACAGGGCTGCCTCACGAAAGTGTGGCAGCTTTTTTTTACAGGAATATTTATGCATTAGTGATTGTCGATGGCGAAACTTCCTTGTTTCGCCATCTCTTCGAGTTTTCGACTTTGTCGAAAATATCGTGTCTTATGTTCGGCACAGCTCGCTTTGCTGCATTAGCGATTGGAGGGGCGCCGTAGGCGTTCTCGACTGCAGAGGTTTGCTCGCGGCAAACCTGCAGGAGAGAATGGAGCCGAATGGCGGAACCCCGAAAAGCGCGACCCTTGCAGCGCAAGGGGAATGCCCAAAATATCTTAAAAAATAATTAAAAAATGCAGTAATTCTATAGACAATATAGGAAAAACTTACTATACTTTACGTATTATTAACATTTTACTCGGAGGTAAACATGAAAAAACTCGCTTTAGTTGCACTTTTCGCAGTGCTCAGTGTAAGTTTTGTGTTCGCTGGCGGTTCATCTGACGATGCAAACACAATTAAAATTGGTGGTATTTTCCCACTTTCAGGTGCAGTTGCCGTATACGGTATTGAAGCTAAAAATGGTGTTGAAATGGCTATTTCAGAAATCAACGCTGCTGGCGGTATTAATGGAAAAA
>CAYJHL010000117.1:0-6109 GCA_964369585.1 uncultured Treponemataceae bacterium
TGTGTAGATAATTACTAGTTACGAATGGGGCTTGCCAAACGGCAAGCCTTTTTTTAATCAAAAGTAACATTATCACAAAAAAGACAAGTGTGTAATATTGTCACCTTTCTCGAAAAATACTTCAAAAACTGTATTGACAGTTTTGCCTTGCGGGGGTATCATAGAAATATAAAGACAATTCACTTATATGGAGAAAAAAAACTATGGCAGAATTAAAAGGTTCAAAAACAGAACAAAACTTACAAAGCGCATTTGCAGGTGAAAGCCAAGCAAGAAACAAGTATACATACTATGCTTCACAAGCAAAAAAAGAAGGCTTAAATCAAATTGCAGATTTCTTTACTGAAACAGCACATAACGAACAAGAACACGCAAAACTTTGGTTCAAACAATTACATGATGGTAAAGTTCCAGAAACTGCACAAAACTTAGTAGATGCAGCAGCAGGAGAGCACTACGAATGGACAGAAATGTATGCAGAATTTGCTACAACTGCAAAAGAAGAAGGATTCGACCGAATTGCATACCTTTTTGACGCTGTTGGAAAAATTGAAAAAGAACACGAAGAACGATACAAAAAACTTCTTGAAAACCTTAATGACGGTTCAATGTACGAAGATGGCGAAGAAGTATTCTGGATTTGTGAAAACTGTGGACACATTCACTATGGCAAAAAAGCACTAGAAAAATGTCCAGTTTGTGACCACCCTAAAGGTTACTTCCAACGAAACGTGAAAAACTACTAAGATAGTGTTTTAATGAAGAATAACGCCGTTCTGTCTGTTGACGAGCGGTGTTTTTTTTTATACACTGTTAGCATGATTTTATTTTACTTAAAAAAGAACTTTTGTGATGGATGGGACAATCTTTTATGGATTGCCCTTTTTAATATTTGCTTATTGGTATGGGGTGCTTTAGGATTCTTTCTTGTTTCTGCTACAGCATCTAGTCCCATTGTTTCTCTATTGCTTATATTGGTTTTTGTATGTCTTTCAATGATTCCTATTTTTTCATTGAGTGATGCTTGCTCACGAATAGCAAATTTTAAATCGGTACCGATTCGTGAAGTTTTTTCAAACTTTAAAAATGTTTGGAGAATTGCATTGGTGTTTGGGCTAGTAGTTTGTTTTATACTTTTTACTTGTTTTGTTGGGCTTCCATTTTACTTTCAGATGTATACTCAAAACAATAGTATAATTTTTTTACTTTTTATGGCAATGATTTTTTGGATTCTTACTATTAGCCTTTTTTCATTACAATGGTTTATGCCCTTGCAATCACAGTTGGGCGGTGGATTTAAAAAAAATATTAAAAAGTGTTATATCTTATTTTTTGACAATATTGGATTTTCATTATTCTTAGGGTTGTACACAGTATTTATTTTTGTATTTTCAATACTCTTAGCATTTATGGCTCCTGGTATTACTGGAATAGTTCTTGCTCACAATAATGCTTTACGCTTAAGAATGTATAAGTATGATTGGCTTGAAGAGCACCCAGAACTTGATCCCAAAGCAGCCCGAAAACAAATTCCTTGGGACGAACTTATTGGCGATGATAAAGAAACCATAGGTCCAAGAGATATAAAAAGTTTTATTTTCCCTTGGAAATAGTCGTAATTTCAGCCTCCTTGCTGAAATTACTAACCGAGTTTGTCATGCGACAAACGTCGGGCCTGTTCAGTTATAGTGACGTCCTTGTCACACTATTTTACTATTAGAATTTTTGCCAATGAGTTTAAGCATGAATAATCGTGCCATGGACGGCACCAGACTCTACAGTCAACGATGTTTTTAGGTACAGCCTAAAAACTCGATAGTAAAAATTAGCGTAGCTCGCTACGCTAATTTTTACGTAAGTTACGCCCAGACAATTTTCCCATGTGTTTCATCCATGCTGCCTTTTCTTCTGAAAAATACTCCTCTTCCATTCTCCATTGCCAGTTTGTGCCACCCCTTGTTGAAGGCGTATTCATCCTAGCTCTAGAGTCAAGTGAAAAAAGATCTTGTAGAGGAATAATCGCGAAGTCTGCACTAGAAAAAAGTGCTAGGCTAATAAGACTGGCGCAAAGCTGCTCTCTTCTTGGCTTCCTTTCACTCAAGCCGCCACTTAAATACTCTTGAATATATTCTATTTCAGCATCGCTTATAGAATCTATCCAACCTTGTAAAGTATCATTATCGTGGGTACCAGTGTAGACAATTGTCTTTTTACAATACATATGAGGCAAAAAGGAGTTTACACTACCACTGCTACTTACTTCATTAATATCAAAAGCAAATTGTAAAACACGCATTCCAGGGAGTCCAAAGTCGTCTCTTAACTTTTCAACACCCTCTGTTATTACCCCTAAATCTTCTGCAATAATTGGAATATCACCTAGTTCTTTTTGAATAACCTCAAAAAATTCTCTACCAGGACATGAAACCCATTTTCCATTTACAGCAGTTTTTTCTTTCGCTGGAACAGACCAATATGCTTCAAATCCTCTAAAATGGTCAATTCGAACATAGTCTACTAGCTTTAAACACGCTTGTATACGTCTAATCCACCATGTAAAGCCGTCTTCTTTCATTGCATCCCAATCATATAATGGATTTCCCCATAGCTGCCCTGTTTCACTAAAATAATCGGGAGGAACGCCTGCTACAGCTTTTGGCTGACTCTTGTTATCAAGCTGAAATAATTCTTGGTTTGCCCAGACATCAGCTGAATCGGATGCAACAAAAATGGGAATATCGCCAATAATAGAAACACCTTTATTATTCGCATACTCTTTTAGATCGTTCCATTGGGAAAAAAAGAAAAATTGAATAACCTTTTGTATATCTACATCTCTCTCATTTTCTGTAAGCCATATCTCCAGCGCTTTTTTATCTCTACTACGAAGCTCATGAGGCCAATAGTTTGACCACATTGCATTTTCTTTTTTTTCTTCTTGTGCTTTTGAATCATAATGCTGCTTTATACTCATAAAAAGTGCATAATTATCAAGCCAAAACGCATTTTCTATTTTAAAGATTTCAAAGTCTTTTTTATAATTTGTATTACCCTCTCCATCTAAAAACTGATTTGCTGCAAGCTTTAAAAGTGGTATTTTCCACCATACAACAGATCCAAAATCTATATACCCACTAGATGATATATACTCAGGCGGAAAAATCTGCTTTTCTGATAGTATTTTTTTTTCCACAAGAATATCTAAATCTATTAAAAGTGGATTTCCCGCAAATGTTGAAAAAGAGGCATAGGGAGAATCTCCATATCCCGTTGGACCAAGTGGCAACACTTGCCATAAAGATTGATTAGCTAAATGAAGCCAATCCACAAACTTATATGCCTGCTGTCCAATTGTACCAATTCCATTTGTGGTAGGTAATGATGTTGGATGTAATAATACACCACTTGATCTTAAAAGGTTCATACTATAAGTATAGTGTACAGTAGTTAAAATCACAAGTAGAAGATTTTAAAAAAATTCCTTTTTTCATTCAATAATCCTCATGTACTTGACTTTATGCTATATCAAAAAGTATAATACTTTTCATAGAGAGGATATTATGACTAGAATACAAGATATTGTAAAACAGCAACGTGACTTTTTTAATACACGTAAAACCTACGACATTGACTTTAGAATTGACCAACTAAAAAAATTAAAAAAATCAATAGAAAAGCACGAAAGTGAAATTTTTGATGCATTAAAAAAAGATTTACACAAGCACCCTTTTGAAACCTATGTTGCAGAAGTAAATATTGTTTTAGATGAAATAAAATACATGTTAAAGAATATGAAGAAATACCTAAAACCTAAATGGGTTCCTACTTCTCTTTTACATTTTCCATCTGTGAGCAAAATATATAAAGATCCGTATGGAGTTGTACTTGCTATGGCACCATGGAATTATCCTTTTCAGCTTTCGTTAGTTCCGGTAGTTGGCGCAATAGCGTGTGGTAATTGCGTTATATTAAAACCAGCAAATTATTCTTCAAATACATCAAAAATTATTTCAAAAATCATCGCTGACACTTTTGATCCCAACTTTGTTACCACTGTTGAAGGGGACAGAAATGTAAACAAAGAACTTCTAGACCAACAATTTGACCATATCTTTTTTACTGGTAGTCCAGAGATTGCAAAAACTGTTATGGAAAAGGCTTCAAAATATTTAACACCTGTTACCCTTGAACTTGGTGGAAAAAGCCCATGTATTGTTGAAAAAAGTGCAAACATAGATTTAGCTGCAAAGCGCATAGTTTGGGGAAAAATGTTAAACTCATCTCAAACCTGTATTGCGCCAGACTATTTGTTAGTGGAATCTTGCGTAAAAGAGAAATTAATTGAAAGCATAAAAAAATATGTAAAGATTTTTTACGGTGAACATCCGGAAACAAATTCAGAATACCCTAAAATGATTAATGAAAAACATTTTGAGCGAATTTCAGGACTTATCGAAAGAGCAAAACCAATTTGGGGAGGAGTATGTAATAAAGAAACAAATCAAATAAGTCTTGCACTTGTAGATAATGTTAAGTGGGATGATGAAATTATGCAAGATGAGATTTTTGGGCCAATTTTGCCAATTATTAGTTTTGATTCTTTTGAAGATATTGTAGAAAAAATAAATACTAGGCCTAAGCCGCTCGCTCTCTATCTTTTTACTCAATCAAAGAAAATTGAAAAACATGTTATAAACTATATTTCATACGGTGGTGGTTGTGTAAACGATACAATAGTGCATATAGCAAACATTAACTTAGGCTTTGGTGGCGTTGGAAACTCAGGTATGGGAAGCTACCACGGCTTACGTAGTTTAGAAACATTTTCTCATGCTAAGGGTGTTTTAAAAAAGGCAAACTGGCTTGATGTACCTATTCGCTACGCTCCATATAAAGGCAAGCTTAGTTTGGTAAAAAAAGCGCTGAAATTTATTTAGTATTACCCCTATATAAGCGAAAAAACCCCATGCTAGCATGGGATTTTTTTATGCAATAATCATCTTCTAAGAATATTAATATGCAGCTCACTTTATAAAAAAAGATTCATGTCTATATTTTACAGCCTAGGGTAAAACAAGGCTTGGATCAAGTATGATTCCGTCAAAAGATTTACCTTGTATTTCTCCACCTGACCATATAAAGTTAGTGACACTACTATAAGGAACAATTTGTTCTACATGAATTGTTCCATCACTTTTTTTGTTGTTGTAAACTGACCCACCTTTCATTTCTAACATACCTTTATCTACAATAGCAATACCATCATCAGGAGATATATTATCAAAAATCTCTATTGTGCTTTTTTCAGGTATTTCAATATAAGATGTTCCAAAACCTGCAATAGAAATAGCGGCACCTGAACCTACGGAATGTGCACTTAATCCTACTGTTACAGTGTTCCTATATATTGTACCACCGTTTAATATCGCTTTTGCATAACTACTTTCAGAGTTACTCCTTACATAAACACCACCGCCGTGTTTCACTGCTGTATTATTATAGATTTCTCCACCATTCATTTCGAAAATACCATTATCACCTATATAAACCCCAGCTCCACGAATCGACTTATTTGTATGGATTTTTCCGCTATTCATAATAAATGTTCCATTAAATACATATACTCCTGAACCACCTGCATCTAAGTAGCTATCTTTAGTTGACTCATTTCCCGTTATTTCTCCACCGTTTAAGATAAAGGTAGCTCCTTCTTTTACAATGACCCCACCACCTGAATCTGCCATACCACCATTTATAGTGATGCCTTCACTAAGTGTCACTGTTGTATTAGTGCCTCTTACAATTAATGAGGTTAGAATTCCTCCACCGCTAACCTGTGCACTTTCCCCTTCGGGGACTTCTAGCGTTAAGTTTAATGGCTTCTCAGATGTCCCCCCACTCACCTCAAATGGGGTTTTTTCTCCATTAACTTCCTCATTTGTAATATCTTCAGTAATCGTAATTGTAACATTTCCATTTTCATCTGCAAGTGCTTCAAGATTGCCAGAATTAGATAAAGCTCCTAATGTATCTGCAAAGTCTTCATCTCCTACCGTTAACTCTCCCTCTTGGAAAATAATGCCAACAGGTGTAGAATATGTAGGTCTAC
>CAYJHL010000118.1:0-6088 GCA_964369585.1 uncultured Treponemataceae bacterium
TAATAATAGGTGCAATATAGACAACTTAATCACCAAATAACAGCATATCTGATAATACTATCTGTGAAAAGGCATTTGCCAAAGATCCTAATAAGCTTATTCCTATTGGACCAATATTGTTCTTAAACATTTTAGATGCTGCTAGCATTATACAAGCAGAAGCGAAGGATCCTGCAAGTGAAAAAAGAAAAATGTATGAAAAAAAAGTTCCTGTTATAAAGCCTTGTCCTATTACCTTTAGAAGCACAAGGAAAAATAAGTGTTTAGGCCTTAAAACCAATATGCCAATAATGATCGGCATATTAGCTAATCCTAATCTCATAAAGGGTAGAGGTTTCGGTATAACGTATTCAATTGCAGATAAAAATAAACATAATGAAGCCAAAAAAGCAATAAGTTTATCTGTATCTGTCTTTGTATTTATTTTCACAATTGTATTCAACACTATATGTCCCTGAATGTCAAGTACATACGGTAGTATTCTCCTTACAACTAAATATACCATTCTCACATAAAATATAGTCTACTGGAATGTCATGAGATTCTGTTGGAATAGATTCAATTATTTGAAATGAAAAGCACAGTCCAATAAATATAATAGAAAAACTCCTGTTTTTGTGTGGATTTAATAATTCACATAAAAATTTGTCATAATAAGCTTTACCTCGACCAAGTCTATGTCCTTGCATTGTATATGCAAGTGCTGGTACAAAGATTAGTAAAGGAGAGCTATCTCGATTATTTAATAATTCTAAAATATTCTCAAAATTATTATTAGCTGGTTCATAGATACCATAAGAATTTTGAATAAAACTGTCTTCTGTGTTAAGGCTTGTACATTGACAAAACTGTATTTTATCGTTTTTTAATTTAGGTAAAAAAATATTTTTATTACTATCGAGTGAGTGTGAAAGTATTGATAAACATGAAGCTTCATATCTCATAGGATAGTATGCGAAAATTGTATTGCTTTGTTTATAGGGTACAAAGCTTTGAAGTATGCTTAGTGTTTTGTTGGCAAATTGTGTTTGAAAGTGTAAATCAGTGTCTGAATCCAATATATCAACAATTTTTGTATGTAGTTTTTTTCTAAGCTCAGTTTTTGATAGATTATTTTTCATAGTTCACTATCATGGTTAGAGTAGTACCCTTATTAGGGTTAGTATCTATATGTAATTCATCAGTATTTCTTTTGATATTTGAAAGCCCCATTCCCGCTCCATAGCCTAATTCAACATACACATCATTTGCGGTAGAAAATCCCTCTATCATTGCCTTTTGCACATCACTTATACCAGGCCCGTTATCACTTACTACAGCGTTAATTGTTCTCTCAGTGACCTCAATATCAATTGTACCACCATCAGCGTGGACAACCATATTAAGTTCTGCCTCGTACAATGCAATTGCACAACGTCGTATAACATCTTTTGGAACAGTCAGTGATTTTAAGATTTTTTTTATTTCTAAAGATGCATTCCCAGCAATAGAAAAATCATCGCCAGGAATGTCAAAATGGTATCTCATTAGAATATATTAAATATCCCGTACTCCACCAGTGGTAACGCCTGCATTATACAGCTTTCCACAAGCAATGTACATTGGATCTTTTGAGGCCATTAAAATAATATCTTGATCTTTTGCCATTTCAATCATTTCATCGGAGGGCATTTTCCCTCTAACAAAACATATTGCACCAATGTCCATCAGACTAGCAGTTCTAATTACTTGAACATTAATAAGTCCTGTAAAAAGAAGAACTTGGTCTTTAACAAATGCCATAACGTCGCTCATTAAGTCAGAGCCACATGCTGAATAAATTTCTCTATTTGTGTTTTCGTCACCGCAGAGGATTGTTGCATCTACGATTTTCGCTGCTTCTTTAATTGTCATAATTATATTCTACCACAGTACTCTAAAAATTTCAAGCTTGAAAATATTAAAATCAAACAACTAGTTCAGGAACTTCACCAGTATTTCCCTTATTAAAGTATCTATGCAAATCATAAGGTGAGTATATTCCATCATCTGTTACGACACCTGAAATAAGGTGGGGTGGAGTAATATCAAATGATGGATAATACCCTTTTACTCCTTGCATTGCAGTTCTGACACCCATTGCTTGAAGAACAAAATCAGGGTCTCTCATTTCAATCGTGATTGTATCAACAGTTGGGTGACCAATATCTGGTGCCCCTGAAACAAAGTATGGAATTCCATGTGCTTTTGCAACAAGTGCTATTTGATATGTACCAATTTTATTTACAATGTGTCCATCTAAACAAATAGCATCTGCGGCAGATGTAAATACATCAATTTTTTCTTTTTGCATTACAAATGCTGCCATATTATCAGTAATTACTGTTACATCAAAACCTTGGTCATATGCTACACTTGCTGTGAGTCTTGCACCTTGAAAGTAGGGGCGAGTCTCAGGACAAAATATTTGTAAATCATAGCTTCTATTTTTTGCAATTTTTAGCATTTGTCCAACTATGGTTTCTCCAAAACACTGTGTCATAATCTTACCTTTTTGAGGGAACATATCAACTAAGTATTCTGCAATTTTTTCAATTTTTGTATAGCGTGTATTATTCATTAAAATGGTAGCATCCATAATGGCGTCTATTGTATTTTTGCCTTCTTCTAATGCCTTAATACCTACAGCTAAACAGTTTTCTGTAATAAGTTTCATTCTTGAAACCGTAGTGGGGCGAGCATGGCTTATTGTGTAGGAAGCCTTTGTTAAAAAATCAATTTGTTCTTTTTTACCTAAGTCCTTGCATTCGTAGGCTGCTAAAGCCATACCAACTGCAGCTGCAGTAAAAGGGCCTGCGCTTTGTGTAACCATGTCTGTTATTGCTTGTGTTACTTCAATGTGTGTTGTACAAGTTACAAATTCAACTTTTGTAGGATATATGCGTCTATCTAAAATTCGTACCTTTCCGTTTTCATACCAAGCAACATTTTCATATTGCAACATAAATGCGAGACCTTTGTCAGCTCTTTCCATTCTTTTACTCCTAATATTTTTTATTTTAAATCCGCAGATTAATTGGATTACGCAGATTTTAGATAGCTTATACTTTTAAAACACGTACATAATAAAAGTAAATTCCTACCACAAAATATTATATATTTTTTTATGATGGTATATTTACTTGACATCTCCTAAAGTTTCAACTGCAGTGTATAAAAATCCTATTAATCTGCGTAATCTGCGGATAGTTTTCCTGTTATAAATCCTTTAATAAGCGTTTTGCGCTCTGACTAAACTCATATAGTGTTTTTTCTTTGTCGATTGTTGTGTATTCACCATTTTCATATAAAATTTTTCCATCTACCATCGTCATACAAATATCGCTTGCTTGTGCTGCGTAGGTGATGATAGAGAAAAGATCTGTATGAGGTTGTAGATGTGCTTTTTGTAAGTCTATTACAGCTAGGTCAGCTTTTTTTCCAACTTCTATTGTACCAGTATCTTTTCTTCCCTGCATTTGAGCACCATTTATTGTTGCCATTGATAATACTTGCGCTGGGCTTACTATGCTAGGGTTCTGGTTTACACCCTTATGTAAAATGGATGCTATGTGCATTTCTTCAATCATGTTAAGATTATTGTTGCTTGAAGCTCCGTCTGTGCCAAGTGCAACATTAATTCCCATGTCTAAGTAAGTAGGAACAGGGGCTATACCACTAGCAAGTTTTAAATTACTAGTGGGGTTGTGCATAATAGTTGCCCCTGTTTTTTTGAAAATTTCTATGTCTTCTTTTGTGAGTTGTACACAATGAGCTGCAAAAACAGGGTTTTCAAAAAGTCCTAAATCGTAAAACCATTGTGTAGGTGTTTTACCATAGCGCTTAATGCAGTCGCTGTGTTCTTTGCTTGACTCTGAAATGTGAACATGCATTCTTGTTCCATGTTCCTTACAAATTTTAGCAAACTCACTTACAGTTTTTGCTTTACAGGTATATTCAGCGTGTATAGCAAAGTCTACCTTAATACGCCCGTTTGCACTGTCGTTGTATTTCTGAAAAAGATTAATGTTATCATGAACTCTTGAGTTTTCGAGAGCCGATTCATTTTCATCAAACGATAATACGCCTCGACCCATATTAATTTTTACGCCTATTTTTTCAATATCCTCAATTGTACAGTCAGGATATATGTACATATCGGAACATGATGTTATACCACTTGCCAACATTTCCATCCACGCTAAGCGGGAGCCAATCATATTGTCTTCTGCGGTAAAACTGTCTTCAATTGGCATAACAATATCGAGCCATTCGAGTAGGGGAAGGTCACTTCCAACGCCTCTTACTAGGGTCATTGGATTATGAGTGTGTGCATTTACAAGACCTGGAAAAATAAGTTTACCAGACATGTCTTTTTTTTCATCGTACGTATCTGCCGGTTTTTCGCTTCCAACATAAACAATTGTTTCGTTTTCAATACCAATATATGCATTTTTTAAAACAGTTTCTGTTTTAGCATTTGAAATAATGTGGGCATTTTCTAATAAAAGTTTCATAGAATATATCCTTGGGCTATAGGTTATTTACAATGTCTTTTACGTACATTCTAAGTTTCATAGATGAAGCACTTGCAATCACATCAACTTCTTCTGTAGTAATAGGTTGGTCAAGTACACCTGCAGCCATATTGGTCATGAGTGATAAACCTAAAAGTGGCATACCACAGTGTGCAGCAGTTAGTGCTTCAGTTACAGTAGACATACCTACGGCATCACCCCCGAGTGTTCTTATTGCTCTAATTTCTGCTGGTGTTTCAAATTGAGGCCCTGTCCAGTAAAAGTAAACCCCTTCATGTATTGCAAGTGTCGATTTTTTTGCACATCTTAAGGCTATTTCTCGAAGTTCCTTAGTATACATATCACATACATCAAAAAATCTATTGCCAAACTCTGCAACATTTGGCCCTCGTAAAGGGCTCGCGCCCATAAGTTTTACGTGGTCAGAAATAATCATTACGTCCCCTGCATTGTATGATGTATTTACTGCACCTGCTGCATTTGTTAAAATTGTTGCTTTTACACCTAATAATTTAAATAAACGGATAGGTGCTGTTAATTGTTCAAAGTCATAGCCTTCATAGTAGTGAAAACGTCCTGACATACAAACAACTTTTTTACCTGCAAGAGTACCTAAAATAAGTTTTCCTGCATGAGAGCTAACAGTTGAAAGTAGAAAATTTGGAATATCCTTATAATCTATTACAATTGGATTTTCAATTTCTTCTGCTAGTCCTCCTAGACATGAACCTAATATAATTGCCACTTCAGGCTTATAATCCACTTTTGTTAAAACATAATCAGCACTTTTCTTAAAATAATCGTAATTGTATGACATTCTTTCTCCTAATATTGTATTGAGTTTGCTATGCAAACATTATTCACATAATCTTATACGGTAGCTATTTTTCTTCGTTTCTTTTTATTTGTTGCAACATTATATAAAGCAAGGGCTACAATGGTTGCAACATAGGGCATAGACATTGTTAATTCTCTACTAAACTCTGAATTTTGTAACATATTTGATAATGATTGTGCAAAGCCAAAAAATGCACTGGAAACAATACATCCAATTGGGTGTGCCATTCCAAGACTTGCAGAAGCCATTGCTATAAATCCACGTCCAGCTGTAATGTTTTCAGCAAACATTGTTACACCGCCCATGGTTAAAAGTGTTCCACCAATACCACTTAAAAGGCCAGAAAATGCGATTGTTGCCATTTGTATGCGTTCACCGCGAACTCCTAAACTTTTAGCAGCTGTTATGTTTATTCCTACTGAACGTAAGTGAAAACCCCATACTGTTTTAAATAAAAATATATTGAGTATTATTGCTAAAATAAAGGCAAAGCAGTCAAGGTAGGTAAGGCCACCAAACATGGTTTCAAGTACGCTATTGTTCATCCATGAGACATCAATTCTTGATAGTCGAACTAGTGTAGGATCAATAAAAGCACCTTTAACACCAAAAATAAATTGCATAGCAAAGGTAGTAGCGCCTGCCATAAGCACGTTTATTGAGATACCTACAACAAGCATTGCACCTTTAAATT